>CACXDT010000177.1 GCA_902766405.1 Oscillospiraceae bacterium | reverse complement strand
TGCACCCAGCCGGGAGCATAGCGCCGTTTGTTGTCAGCAGCCCGTTTCACGGTCTGCGTGTAGTTCCTTGTAAACTGACCTAAAAGAAAGTTAAAATAATCAATAGAATTGGCAACCGATACAACTACTCAGAAGGAGGAACAACCCGCCTTGAAACATCAGGATTTGATCAAACAGATGACACTGGAAGAGAAGTGCCATCTGCTCTCCGGCCGCGATTTCTGGCAGACTCAGAGCGTCCGCCGTCTCGGCATCGAGAACATGACGCTCTCCGACGGCCCACACGGCATCCGCAAGCAGGAGGGCGCGGGCGACCAGCTGGGGCTGAACGGCTCCGTTCCCGCTACCTGCTATCCGACCGCCGCCACGATGGCCAACTCCTGGGACCCGGCCCTCGGCGAGGAGCTCGGCAAAATGCTCGGTGAGGAGGCCGCCAGCCAGGATGTCTGCGTGCTGCTCGGCCCCGGTCTCAACATCAAGCGCAGCCCCTTCTGCGGCCGCAACTTCGAGTATTTCTCCGAGGATCCCTATCTCACGGGCAAGATGGCCGCGGGCTATATCCGCGGCATCCAGGCAAACGGCGTTTCGGCCTGCCCGAAGCACTTTGCCGCCAACAACACGGAGCTGCGGCGCATGGCCTCGAACTCCGTCATGGACGAGCGCACCCTGCGCGAAATCTATCTGACGAACTTTGAAATTGCAGTCACCGAGGGACACCCCAAGTCCATCATGTCCTCCTACAACATGGTCAACGGTGTCTACGCCAACGAAAACGCCCACCTGCTGCAGGAGATATTGCGCGACACCTGGGGCTTCGACGGCTTTGTCGTGTCCGACTGGGGTGCCTGCAACGACTTTACCGACGGTGTACGCGCGGGCTCGCACCTTGAAATGCCCTCCACCGGCGGCGACAGCCCCCGTCAGCTCATGCAGGCCGTCTATGAAGGCCGCATCAGCGAGGACGAGGTGGACGTGCGCGTCGACGAGCTGCTGGACGTGATGCTCTCGACCCGCAAGGCCGTCGATCCGCTCAAGGGCAAGCCCTTTGACGTCGACGCCCACCACGCCTTTGCCCAGAAGGCCAGCGAACAGAGCATTGTCCTGCTCAAGAATGAGAACAACATCCTGCCTTTGAAGAAGGGCAGCAAGGTCGCCGTCATCGGCGAGTTCGCCCGGAAGGCCCGCTATCAGGGCGCGGGCAGCTCCGTCGTCAACTGCACAAAGCTCGACCACACGATGGACGTGATCGGCAAGTTCGATCTCGAGGTCGTCGGCTTTGAGGCCGGTTATCCCCGCCACGGCGCGCCCGACGCCGCCATGATGCGCAAGGCCGCCGAGCTCGCGAAGAAGGCCGACTATGTGCTGCTGTACTTAGGTCTCGACGAGATCAGCGAGTCCGAGGGTCTCGACCGCTCCACGCTCGCCATCCCCCAGTGCCAGATCGAGACGCTCAAGGCGGTCTCGGAGGCCAACCCCAACGTCATCATCGTCATGTCCGCGGGCTCTTCGGTGGAAATGCCCTGGCTTAACCAATGCAAGGCCATGGTGCACGGCTATCTCTGCGGCCAGGCCGGTGCCAGCGCCGTACTGAAGGTCATTCTCGGCGAGGTGAACCCCTCCGGCAAGCTGAGCGAGAGCTACCCCGTCAAATATGAGGACTGCTCCTCTGCCCCCTACTTCCCGGCCAAGGAGCGCAGCGTGGAGTACCGCGAGGGCTTGTATGTGGGCTACCGCTACTATGATACCGCCAAGGTTCCCGTCCTTTTCCCCTTCGGCTATGGCCTGAGCTACACGACCTTTGCGTATTCCGACCTTAAGGTCAGCGATAAAGAAGCTACTTTTACACTCACCAACACCGGCAAGATGGACGGCGCCGAGGTCGCGCAGCTCTATGTCCACGCCGTCAAGCCCTCGGTCTACCGCCCGAACAAGGAGCTCAAGGGCTTTGCCAAGGTCTTTTTGAAGGCCGGCGAGAGCAAAACCGTCACGATAGCGCTCGACGACAAGGCTTTCCGCTACTGGAACAGCAAAACCGACAGGTTCGAGATCGACGGCGGCGAATATGAAATCCAGATCGCGGCCAACGTCGAGGATGTGAAGCTCTCCGGCAGCGTGACCGTCAAGGGTACGAACGCGCCGAAGTGCGAGGATCTCAACAAACTGCCGAGCTATGTGAGCGGCAAGATCAAGGCCGTCTCCGACGGTGAATTCGAGCAGCTCCTCGGCCACGACATCCCCGACGGCCACTGGGCCGGCACCATCCAGCCGAACGACGCGATCGCCCAGCTGAGCTACGCCAAGAGTCTCAAGGCCCGCCTTGTCTGGAAGGTCATGGATTCGATGCTGAAAAAGAGCATCGAAAAGGGCGAGCCCGATCTGAACATCACCTTTATCTACAACATGCCCATCCGCGCGATCGGCAAAATGGCGGGCGGCATGTGCAGTCAGGAGATGTGCGACGGCATTCTCGACATCATCAACGGCCACGGCATCGCCTTCTGCAAGGGTCTCGTCAAGATCGTCGGCGGCTTCATCAAGCAGACGGGTGTCTCCAAAAAGCAGAAGGCGCTCGAATAAGGAGGGGCAGACATGAAAAACAACGCAAACGGCATCAACCCGATTCTGGCGATCCTCCTGACCGTTCTGGTCTGCGTACTGACCGTGGTGTTCTTCACGGGCGGCCATGTGTTCTGGGGCATCGTCTTTGCGATCATCACCGTCGACTTCGCTGCCGACGCGGTGCTGGCCTTCAAGCCAAACACCTGACGGGGGACAACGTATGAAATTCTGGAGCGATTTTGTGGAAAAGCACCCGGCCGCGGCCAAGTGGATCCGCGAGGGCGGCCTGTTCGTCATCGTGAGCAATGTCATCACGGTTTTCAAGTACCTGATTCTGCAATTTCTGCCCAAGGCTTTCGCGGCTCTGCCCGAGACGGATTTCGGCTGGCCCGCGATCCCGCTGCACTGGAATGTGGCCGGACACGCGGTGGATTTTCAGTGGAACATCCTCGGCTATGACGCGGCCCACGGCGGCATGCGCTACTTCTTCGCCTATCTGATCGCGATGTTCATCGGCGAGGCCGTGAACTTCCCGCTGCAGCGCAATCTCGTCTTCCGCAGCAAGGGAAACGTCTGGTATCAGATCATGTGGTATTTCATCGCCTTTGTCATCATCACCTGTATCGTCAACTCCATCAACTGTATCTGGGTGGCGGTCGGCGGCCTGTTTGTGCCGGATTGGGTGTACAACATCGTCACGGTGGTGCTCAACGGCGGCATTTCGATGGTGATCTTCTTCTTTGTCAACAAGATCATCTTCCCCGAGGGCGAAGCAAAGAAGTAATACTACTTACAAATAAGAAGCTTTAAAAAGGATTGCGAGACTTCAATTGCGCCAGACGAGGCGAAGACCGCAGAGCATAATGGAGA
>CACXDT010000176.1 GCA_902766405.1 Oscillospiraceae bacterium | reverse complement strand
GAAGTTTGCACCCGAGAGCATCATGCGGCTGAGCATGCACCGCACCTTCTCGCCGCCGGAGAGAACGCGCACGTTTTTATACACATCGTCCCCCGAAAAGAGCATGCGCCCCAGGAAGGTGCGCAGATAGCTCTCGCGCTTGTCCTCGGAGAACTGGCGCATCCACTCGATCAGATCGCCGTCGAAGCCGTCAAAGTAGCTGTTGTGGTCCTTGGGGAAATAGCTCGGCTGGATCGAGGCACCCCATTTCACCGTGCCGGAATCGGGCTCCTCCTCGCCCATGAGGATCTTATAGAGCATCGTGACGGCGAGCTCGTTCTTGCCGACGATCGCGATTTTGTCCTCTTTGCCGACGATGAAGCTCACCTTGTTGAGGAGCTTCACCCCGTCGACGGTCTTGGAGATCTCGGTGACGAAGAGACGGTCCTTGCCGGGCTCGCGCTCCGGCTGGAAGCCGACCCAGGGATAGCGGCGGCTCGAGGCCGGCATCTCCTCGACCGTGATCTTGTCGAGCAGCTTGCGGCGGGAGGTGGCCTGGCGGGACTTCGACTTGTTGGCCGAGAAGCGGGCGATGAAGGTCTGCAGCTCCTGGATCTTCTGCTCGGCCTTCTTGTTCTGGTCGCGTGTCAGCTTCTGGATCAGCTGGCTCGACTCGTACCAGAAGTCGTAGTTGCCGACGTACATCTTGATCTTGCCGTAGTCGATATCGACGATGTGGGTGCAGATGTTGTTGAGGAAGTAGCGGTCGTGGCTGACGACCAGTACGGTGCCCTCGTAGTCCATCAGAAAATCCTCGAGCCAGACGACGCTCGCCAGGTCGAGGTTGTTGGTCGGCTCGTCGAGCAGCAGCACGTCCGGGTGGCCGAAGAGCGCCTGGGCCAGCAGCACCTTGACCTTCAATCGCGGGTCGACGTCGGCCATCAGGCTCTGGTGCAGCTCGACCGGCACGCCGAGCCCCTGCAGGATGCGCCCGGCGTCGCTCTCGCTCTCCCAGCCGCCGAGCTCGGCGTATTCCTCCTCGAGCTCAGCCG
The DNA here is from genome assembly GCA_902766405.1 of Oscillospiraceae bacterium. GTDB lineage: Bacteria > Bacillota > Clostridia > Oscillospirales > Oscillospiraceae > Limivicinus. Next base: position 8,071 of record CACXDT010000176.1, on the reverse strand, counting down.
CGCGGATGCCGTCGTCGTCATTGAAATCGGGCTTCTCATAGATCGCGTCCTTCTCAAGGCCGCATTCGTAGAGGCGCGCATGCCCCATGATGACGGTTTCGAGCACCGTGTGTTCGTCGTAGAGGCTCTGGTTTTGCTTGAGCACCGACATGCGGCGCTTCGGATCGAGCACGATTGAGCCCGAGGTCGGCTCCAGCTCGCCGGAGAGGATCTTGATGAAGGTGGATTTCCCGGCGCCGTTGGCGCCGATGATGCCGTAGCAGTTCCCGGCGGTGAACTGCAGATCCACCTTGGAAAACAGCACGGACGGCCCGAACTGCATCGAGAGGTCGTTGACAGTAAGCATGGAAGGTTCCTTTCTCAGAGTGATTTGTGAATGTGTGTATTATATGGTAACATCGTAGGGGCGGCTATCAGCCGCCCGCGCAGAGCAAGCTGTTTCATACGGATTCGCCCGGGCGAAGCACATAAACAGAGCGGTTCTTGCCGGGCGGCAGGTTGCCGCCCCTACGGCCGTATGATAAGCTGAACAAATATGTATGAAATCGATGACAGCGCCGGCCTAAACTTCCTCCAGCCCGAAATACTTTTCGGCAAAGTCCACTTTCTTCACCTTGAATTCGCGGCCGCGGAGATAGTTGAGCAGCCCCGCGTCGCTGGGAAAGTCAAAGCGCAGGCGGTAGGAGTAGAGTGCCTGCCCCTTCTCCTCAAAGCCGCGGTTGAAGCGCTCGCTGCCGTATTTGCCGTCGCCCAGCAGCGGCCAGCCGGCGTGGGCCATCTGCGCGCGGATCTGGTGCGTGCGCCCGGTCAGCAATCGGCATTCGACAAGGCTCAGCGGCCCCTTCGAGCAGAGCGTTTTATATTCGGTGATCGCGGTCTTCGCGCCGGGCTCGCTCTTTGCCTTGACGTAGACCTGGTTTTTCGCCGCGTCCTTGAACAGGAAATCCTCCAGCCGCCCCTCACTGGGCTTCGGGCGGCCGTGCACCGCGCAGAGATAGTATTTCTCAATTTCCCGGTCGCGGATCTTTTCGTTCATGATGCGCAGCGTCTCGGCGTTCTTCGCGGCGATCACGATGCCGCCGGTGTTGCGGTCGATGCGGTTGCACAGGGCCGGGGTGAAGGCGTTCTCCTCGCACGGCCGCCACTCGCCTGTCTGGGCGAGATAGGCCTGGATGTTCGCGATCAGCGTGTTGTAATCCCAGACCCCGGCGCTGTGGCACAGCACGCCCGGCTTTTTGTCGGCCAGCAGGATGTTTTCATCCTCATACACCACCGTGAGCCGCGGCGTGCCGACCTTGAGATAAGAATTTTCCTCCCGGGGTCTTTCAAAAAACTCGTCGTTGATATATAATTGTATGGTATCCCCGAGCATGAGGCGCGTATCGCGTTTGGCGCCCTTGTTGTTCACCTTGATGCGCTTGAGACGGATATACTTTTGTAAAAGGCTCTCCGGCAGCAGGGGGACGGCCTTGCCCACAAAGCGGTCGAGACGCTGCCCGGCGTCGTTTTGCCTGATCGTCAGTTCTTTCATGGCGGTACTCCGAAATCACAGAGGTTTTCTTCTTTTTTGGATTATACACGATAAATTTTCTGTTGACAAGTCCTGACAAAGCAACTATAATACTAAGGCGACTGTGCGAGGTGTATTATGCGTCTGAATCTGAGCAAAATCATCGAGATCCCCGGCGGCTCTGTCCCTTTTGACTGTGAGCTGGACACCGAAGGGCTGGATTTTCCTTCGATCCGGGCGTATCTGAAGCCGCCCCACGCGGTTGGCCGCATCGTGAATGAGGCCGGTGTGCTCCATCTCGAGGGGACGCTGACGGCAGAACTGCTCTGCGTCTGTGACCGCTGCGGCACAGAGTTTGAAAGCACCAAGGTGACCGCTCTCCACGCCACGATCGTGGAGGAGGACGACGGGGAAAATCCGGAGCTCTTCCTGCTGGACGGAACCGAGGTCGATCTGGATGAAATTCTGGTGACAAACTTCGTGCTGGATATGGAGACCAAGTTCCTCTGCAAAGAGGACTGCAAGGGTCTGTGCCCGCGCTGCGGCAAAAATCTGAATCTCGGCCCCTGCGGGTGCGGGAAGGAACACGATCCAAGATTTGCTGTGCTTGAGCAGCTTTTGGATAAATAAGAACAACAAATAAGAACTGCTCAAGTAAGCAGCGATTATCAGGAGGTGTCAACATGGCAGTCCCAAAAGGAAAAGTATCTCGGCAGAGACGTGACAAGAGACGTTCTTCCACCTGGAAGCTCACTGCTCCCAATCTGGTCAAGTGCCCCAACTGCGGCGAGCTGGTCAAGCCCCACCACGCCTGCAAAAACTGCGGTCTGTACAACGGCCGTACTGTTCTCAAAGTTGAGGAGAGCAAGTAAAAAAGCTTGAGGAAGAAAGGGTAGCCTTTCTTCCTTTTGCTTTTATAACTGTTGAGCCCTTTAGGGGCTCAACAGTTAGGGGGATGCACGGCGCTGCGCGCACTCGCGCAAAGGCGCTCGCACACTTGCGCCGCGAGAAGAGTTTTTTCCGAGGCGCTTGTCCCCGAAAAAAACAGATTTGAATCTCTTTTCCCGTTGCGACGGGAAAATCAGAGGGGCGGTGCCCCTCTGAACACCCCCAGATGATGGGAGAGTTGAAACGGTATTTGCTTTTGCTCAAAGCGGAAGAGGCGCGTATGGAAAATAAAATCAAATCGGTCGATCCGACGAGTCCGCTGCTGCACAAAGTGCACGCGGGAGACACGGTGGTCGCCATCAACGACCATCCGATCGTCGATGTGCTGGATTACAAATTTTTCTCCTACGAAAAAAAGCTGCTGCTGCGCCTGCAGCGGCCCGACGGCAGCGAGTATACCGTGGCGGTGCGCCACTTCGAGGGGCAGGATCTCGGTCTCGACTTCGAGAGCTATCTGATGGATACGCCGCGCTCCTGCTCGAACGGCTGTGTGTTCTGCTTCATCGACCAGCTGCCCAAGGGCATGCGCCCGACGATGTATTTCAAGGATGACGACGCGCGATTGAGCTTCCTGCTGGGCAACTATATCACGCTGACCAATCTCTCACCGCGCGAGATCGAGCGCATCATCGCCCTGCGTGTCAGCCCCATCAACGTCTCGGTGCACACGACAAACCCGGAGCTGCGCTGTAAGATGCTGCGCAACCGCTTTGCCGGTGAGAGTATCGAGGTCATGCGGCGCTTTGCCGCCGCCGGCATCGTCATGAACTGCCAGATCGTATGCTGCCCCGGCTTGAACGACGGCGCGGAGCTGCAGCGCACGATGGAGGATTTAGCGGCCATGTACCCCGGCGTACACAGCGTGTCGATCGTGCCGCTGGGCGTGACGAAATACCGCGAGGGGCTCTATCCGCTCACGCCCTTTACCCGCGAGCACGCGGGCGAGACTATCGACCAGGTGACGGCCTTCGGCGACAAGTGCGTCGAGAAATACGGCACGCGCATCTTCTTCTGCGGCGACGAGCTCTATCTCACGGCCGGGTATGAGCTGCCGCCCGACGAATTTTATGAGGAGCACACGCAGCTTGAAAACGGCGTGGGCATGCTCCGGCTGATGGAGAGCGAGTTTCGCTCGGCCCTGCGCCTCAGCGACGGGGTGGACGGCGTGCCCTTCTCGATCGCCACGGGCACCGCGGCGGCGCCCTTTTTTGAAAAGCTCCTTGCGCTCGCAAAAGAGCGCTATCCCAGTCTCAACGGCAGGGTGTACGCCATTGAAAACGACTTTTTCGGCCACACGATCACGGTCTCCGGCCTGATCACCGGGCAGGATCTCGTCGCCCAGCTCAAGGATAAGGCGCTCGGCGAGCGGCTGTTCATCTCCCAGAATATGCTGCGGCGCCAGGAGATGGACTTTCTGGACGATATGACGCTCGCACAGGCCGTCGAGGCGCTCGGTGTGCCGATCTACCCGAACGAGGCCGACGGCTTCGTGCTCTGGGACGCGATCTCCGGCGACGCCCTGCCCGAAGTGCGGCTGCCCGAAGAAGGCGAGGCCACAGCGTATTACCGCTACAATCAGAACCCATAATTTTTTATAGGTATCGACTTCATTCAGCTAAATGATGCAGTCGTAGGGGCGGCTATCAGCCGCCCGGCAAGAACCGGCCTTCCTGTGCACCTCGCCCGGGCGAATCCGAATAAAAAGCTGCTTTGCGCACGGGCGGCTGGTAGCCGCCCCTACGAGTTCCATTTCAGACTTGAGTTTAAATCTTTTAGGAGGCACAAGGCATGTCCAAACCCCTGGTCGCCATTGTCGGCCGCCCCAATGTGGGAAAATCCATGCTGTTCAACCGCCTGGTGGGGCAGCGCCTCTCCATCGTGGAGGACACCCCCGGCGTCACCCGCGACCGGCTGTATGCCGAGTGCGAGTGGAGCGGCCGGACCTTTGATCTGGTCGATACCGGCGGCATCGAGCCGAGCACCGACAGCGAGATCCTGCTCTTTATGCGCGAGCAGGCGCAGATCGCCATCGACGCGGCAACGGTCATCATTCTTGTCACCGACATCCGCACCGGCGTGACGGCCGCGGACAAGGAGGTGGCGAATATGCTGCTGCGCGCGGGCAAGCCCGTGGTGCTGGCCGTCAACAAGGACGACTCCACCGGCGTGCAGGATCCGGCCATTTACGAGTTTTACGAGCTTGGGCTCGGTGACCCGATCAGCGTCTCGGCGGTTCACGGCCACGGCACCGGCGACCTGCTCGACGCCTGTCTGGCCCATTTCCCTGATGAAGACGAGGAGCGCGGTGAGGACGAGAGCGTCAAGGTCGCCCTGATCGGCAAGCCCAATGTCGGCAAGTCCTCGCTGATCAACCGCATTCTCGGCGAGAAGCGCGTCATCGTCAGCGATGTGGCCGGCACGACCCGCGACGCCGTCGACACGCCCTTCACCAATAGCCACGGCAGCTATATCTTCATCGACACGGCCGGTATCCGCCGCCAGTCCCGCGTGGACGAGCGGGTCGAGAAGTTCTCGGTCATGCGCGCGCAGCTCGCGATCGAGCGCGCCGACGTATGCCTCATTATGATCGACGCGCGCGACGGCGTTACCGAGCAGGACACCAAGATCGCCGGGCTCGCCCACGAGGCCGGCAAGGCCAGCATCGTCGTCGTCAACAAGTGGGATCTCGTGGAAAAAGAGACCGGCACCATGGAGAAAATGCGCAAGGACATCATGCGCGATCTCAGCTTCATGAGCTATGCCCCGATCGTCTTTGTCTCGGCCCTGACGGGTCAGCGCACCGAGCGGCTGTTTGAGCTGATCAACTACGTCAACGACCAGAGCCATATGCGCATTACCACCGGTATGCTCAACAACGTCCTCGCCGACGCGCAGGAGCGCATGCAGCCGCCCACCGACAAGGGCCGCCGCCTGAAGATCTACTATATGACCCAGACCGGCATCTGCCCGCCGAACTTTGTCATCTTCTGCAATTCCCGCGAGCTGTTCCATTTCTCCTACCAGCGGTACCTCGAAAACCAGATCCGTTCGGTTTTCGGGCTTGAGGGCACGCCGGTGCGCATTGTCATCCGCCAGAAAGGAGAGGACTGATGGTCTGGTTCCTATCCGTGCTCGTGGCTGCCCTGGCCTATTTCTGCGGCTGTCTGGACGCCAGGGTCATTGCCGGCAACTTCGTGTTCCACCGCAACCTGAACCGCCTCGGCCAGGGCAATGTGGGCTTCTCCAATTTCCGCCGCATTTACGGCTGGAAGGGCTTCGGCGTGCTGTTCGCCTTCGAGGCCGTGATCGACCTGCTGCCGATCCTTGTCGGGTCGATCTTCTTCTCCACGCTGAAGGTGAAGAACGTCGATACCGCCCTCGTGGGGCGTGCTCTGGCCGGCTACTGCCTGGTGGTGGGGCGCCTGTGGCCGTACACGTCGGGCTTTCGCGGCCGCAGCGGCGCCCTGGCGCTGATCTTCGCCGCATTCGGTATCTCGATCCCCGTGGGCTTCACGGTCGTGGTCGGCGTGGCTGCGGGCTTTGCCGTCAGCCGCATGTTCTCGGTGGCCGCTCTGGCCGGAGACGTGGTTCTGGTCGGCACGGCGCTGTTGGCCCTGGACGATCGCCTGGTGGTGAATATCGTGCTGATCATGGCCGCGCTGGTGCTGCTGCGCCATATCCCCTCGATCCGCCGCATCCGTAAAAAGACCGAGCCGAAGCTGAGCTTCCGGGAGGATATCAGCTACAAGTTCGACGAGCGCTTCTAAGCCGTCATCCCTGCGTTGACAGCTTGAGCGAAATATGCTATAAAAATCATAAAGATAACGATTACAGGGGAGTAACCTTATGCTCGAACTGAGAGATATATCCTTCGATGTCCGGGACGACAACGACCAGAAGGAGATCATCAAGCATCTCGACCTGACCGTGGATGAAGGCAAATTCGTCGTCATCACCGGACCCAACGGCGGCGGCAAGTCCACCACCGCCAAACTGATCGCCGGTATCGAGAAGCCCAGCGCGGGCCGCATCCTGTTCGACGGACAGGATATCACCGATTTGGGTATTACCGAGCGCGCCAATCTCGGCATCAGCTTTGCTTTCCAGCAGCCGGTGCGCTTCAAGGGCATCACAACGCTTGATCTGCTGCGCATCGCCGCGAAGAAGAAGCTCTCCGTGAGCGAGGCTTGCAACTACCTGTCTGAGGTTGGCCTGTGCGCAAGGGATTATGTAAACCGCGAGGTCAACGCCTCGCTCTCCGGCGGCGAGCTCAAGCGTATCGAGATCGCCACGGTCCTGGCCCGCGGCACGCGCCTCGCCATCTTTGACGAGCCAGAGGCGGGCATCGATCTCTGGAGCTTCCAGAGTCTGATCCAGGTCTTCGAGCGCATGCGCGCGGCGACCCACGGCTCGATCGTCATTATCTCGCACCAGGAGCGTATCCTCGAGATCGCGGACGAGATCGTTGTTCTGGCCGAGGGCAGCGTCAGACAGTACGGGCCGAAGGACGAGATCCTGCCCACGCTGCTGGGCACGCCGAGCGCGGCGACGGCCTGCGCGAGGCTCGATAAGGAGGCAAAGGCATGATCAAAATTGACCCGATTCAGAAGCGGCTCCTGGCCGAGATCGCCGATTTGCATTCGGTTCCCGAGGGGGCCTATAACATCCGCGCCAACGGCGAGGGCGCGGGCCGCCAGTCCACGGCCAATATCGAGATCACCAGCAAAACCGACCGCTCCGGCATTGATATCCACATCAAGCCCGGCACGAAGAACGAGAGTGTCCACATCCCGGTCGTTCTGTCGCAGAGCGGGCTGAAGGAGACGGTCTATAACGACTTCTACATCGGTGACGACTGCGATGTTGTTATCGTGGCCGGCTGCGGTATCTCCAACTGCGGCAATCAGGACAGCCAGCATGACGGTGTGCACCGCTTCTTTGTCGGCAAAAACAGCCACGTCAAATACGTCGAAAAGCATTACGGCGAGGGCGACGGCAGCGGCAAGCGTATTTTGAACCCGGTCACTGAGGTCTACCAGCAGGCCAACAGCGCCGTCGAGATGGAGATGGTGCAGATCAAGGGCGTCGATTCCACCGTCCGCACGACCAAGTCCGAGCTTGCGGCCGGCGCCTCGCTCGTGATCCGCGAGCGGCTGATGACCCACGGCGTCCAGGTCGCCAAGAGCATCTATGATACCTATCTGAACGGCGAGGGTTCCTCGGCCGATGTGGTTTCGCGCAGCGTGGCGCGGGAGGAATCGGTGCAGGACTTCAACTCCCGCATCGTCGGCAACGCGGCCTGCAAGGGCCACACCGAGTGCGACGCTATCATCATGGACAAGGCCCGGGTGCTGGCCACCCCGACGCTTGAGGCCAACAACATCGACGCCGCCCTGGTTCACGAGGCAGCCATCGGCAAGATCGCGGGCGAGCAGCTCATCAAGCTGATGACGCTCGGCCTGACCCCGGCCGAGGCCGAGGAGCAGATCATCAACGGCTTCCTGAAATAAACGTTGATAATCAAAAGGGGGCTGTCTCAAAACTGGAAGCGGGGCGTTTTTAGTGGCGAGATGCTGGAGTTGCCGTAGGGGCCGGCCCCCTGGACGGCCCGTG
>CACXDT010000175.1 GCA_902766405.1 Oscillospiraceae bacterium | reverse complement strand
GCGCCGCGCCCGCTCCCGTTATAAATCTGCTCGGCAGCATTGACGGCGATCTTCACCCATGCGTTGATCTCCGCCTGCTGCTGCATGGTGGTCTTGCTGCGGATGTACGGAATGACCAGCGCCGTGATGATGGCGGCAATCAGGGTGAAAACCGCCTCGACAATGGGAGTAATGTTATACATGGCTATTCCTCCTTACAGAAAATCGTGTTTTTCCAGCCGCTCGTCGTACACCTTGCCGATGTGGGTAATGGCGTGTACGGCGCGGTTGTTCTTGTAATCCGGGTGCTTCTTGCAGTAGTCCTCGTAGAAATCTATCTCGGTCAAAATCTCTATAAAGTCCTCCTGCGTGTGCGGAATGTCCCGCAGCAGTTCGTTGTTAAAGGCCAATATCCGCTGTCGGTGGCTGTCCGCGTTGCGTTCATCATCCAGCCGGATATGCTCGTCAAGGGCCTCCCGCGTGGTTTTGATGTCGCCTTTCACGTCGTCCAGCTCTTTCAGCACGTCGGTGTTGATGGTCTTTCCGATCCACTTCACCAGTGCCGACCACGGATTGATCTTGATGGGGGCAATCTGTATGACTGTCAGTAGGACAAGCAGCACGCCGCCCCCATTTAACAGAATATCCTTGATGCTCATATTGTCCTCCTGACAATGTTTCAGCGATCAGATGTCCGCGCCGACGAAACGCTGAAACGCGGCATCCGCCGCCGCTATTTCGTCCCGCCCGGTTTCTGTGTCTCCCAGCTCCGCAAGCCGCGTTGCAAGGGCCTTAATCGCCTTGGCTTGCAGCTCCGTCACGAGTTCCAGATTTTCGATGATCTGTAAATGGCTCATGCTCCGCCTCCTCTCGCAGTTTCTTTTTCGCTGCCTTTTCAAGCTCCGCCCGGTATATCTCATTCAACCTCCAGCGTAGGCTTGCGCTCTCCGCGTGATCCAGCATCCCCCTGACACTGGCGATCCGCCGGTCAAACTCTTCCCGGCTATATTCCCCAGTGGCATACCGTTCACTGAATTTGCGTACCTCGCTTTTGATCCGCCGCACGGTGCTTTTCCGCAGTTTCATATGCGTGGGCCAAATCCGCAGGCCGACAAACTCCACGCCCTGACGCATTGGCCGTATGCTGGTCTTGCTGTTCAGGTCAAGCGCCAGCTCGTCCCAAAGAAACGCCTCGATCTTCGCTTTCCATGCTCGCAGCGTTTCCTTGTCCGGGGCAAGGATTATCACGTCGTCCATATAGCGGATGTAGTAATGGATTTTCAGTTGATGCTTGCAATATTGATCCAGCTCGTTCAGGTAGATGTTGGCGAAAAGCTGTGACGTGAGATTGCCTATCGGCATACCCACGTCATAAAGCCACTCGTCCGGCCCGATGTCCTCCGGCTTCTTGCCGCGCGGCAGGCCGAACGGCTCCGCCCGGCTGTTCACCACCGCGCGGAGAAACGCCATCATGTCCGGGTCTTTCACGCGCCGCGCCAGAATTGCCAGCAGCTTTTCGTGATTGACGCGGTAAAAGTATTTGCTGATGTCCAGTTTCAGGACGTACCAGCCCGGCCCCGGTTTTCTGTCCGCCTGACGCATCCAGTATTGCAGACGCTTTGCCGCCTTATGGCTCCCTTTTCCGACGCGGCAAGCATAGCTGTCCTCGATCATCAGCTTGTCAAATATCGGGTTGAGGAATTGATACAGGCTCCATTGCACGATCCTGTCCGGGAACGGCAGCGCCATGACGAGGCGCTTCTTCGGAACGTACACCCACAGCTTGCGGTATGGCCCCAGCTCATAGTCTCCCGCGATCATGCCCGCCTGAATGATAAGCAGGTTATCCTCCAGATGTGCCGTGAAAGCCATAACCTCGGCCCGGTATCGCTTGCCCTTTCGCGCGTTTCGGAACGCCTCCAGTAGCCAGCCAAAGCAACACACAACTGCCCATGCGTTGACAATCGTTGTGATTTCGCTCATGCTGTTTTCAATCTCCTGCCTGCGCCGTGTGTGGCGTTTCCGTCTCCACGGCAATGCACATTTTTTCCGGCTTTTCGCCGGAACGGAAATAGGCCCCTTTTAGTCTGCACACCGATCATGCCCCGTAGAGCATAACCCACTTGTCAGGCGCAGGACTTCCGCCGAACGGAAAGTGTAGACGAAAAGCGGAGCGGCCCCCGATGTT
>CACXDT010000174.1 GCA_902766405.1 Oscillospiraceae bacterium | reverse complement strand
TTACGTGAAATATACATTTCTGTGCGCGGGCGGCTAATAGCCGCCCCTACGATAGAACCCCCAATTTCAGCCTTATTTCACAGTTCCATATAGTAATATAACCTTGCTTTACATAACCAAAACGATTATAATAGAATTGGTTTGTGATATAAGTTGTTCCAACGGAGGCTGCCATGAAAAGAAAACACCACCGTTTACTGTCGATTTTGCTGCTGACGGCGCTGCTGCTCTCGCTTCCGGGGGCGACCTGTGCCGCCGCGGCGCCGCAGACAGGGGAGGACGGACTGGCCGAATGGACGGTCATGTTCTATCTCTGCGGAGCGGATCTGGAGTCAAAATATGGCTACGCCACCGGTAATCTCGAAGAGATCGCCCAGTGCGAGCACCATACCAGCATCCTCGGCGAGATTGCCCGGGAATACGGCGACTCTGTGGATGATGCGGACGTGCATCAGCCGGGCCAGGTCAATGTACTGATCCAGACCGGCGGCAGCCTGACCTGGCGCGCGAGAGGCGAGATGAATCTGGATATCGCCTCCGACCGCCTTCAACGCTGGTACTATGACGCCGACACGCAGGTTGCTGCGCCGGAGCAGGCGGGCGAGAAGTTCCAGCTGCGACAAGAGCTGCCTCTCGCCAGCATGGCCGATCCCGAAACGCTCAGGGACTTCGTGCGTTGGAGTGCCGAAACCTATCCCGCCCAAAAATATGCGCTGGTGCTGTGGGGGCATGGCGGCGGCTCCAGGGGGATTTTCATCGACGAGCTCTTTGATGAGGATATGATGACCCTTGAGGAACTGCATGACGCCCTGATCGACGCCGACGTAATGCTTGAGGCCGTGCTGTTCGACGCCTGTCTGATGGCAAATTTCAACACGGCCTGGTCCATTGTGGACAACACTCGCTGGATGTGCGCCTCGGAGGAGGTGGTGGCGGGCAAGGGCACCGCCATCGGCGACTGGCTGCAGCGGCTCTATTATATGCCGGAGTGCGACGGCGAGCGCCTGTGCCGCTGGATCTGCGACATGACCCAGACAAAGTATGCCAACGAGGACAACGAGCAGGCCCGGCAGCTGATGACCTGGTCGGTGATCGATATGTCCCAGCTTCCGCGCGTGGAGAATGCCATAGGCCGCTTTTACGCCATGCTGGGGCAGGTATATGCCCGCTACCCCCGGCTGATGTCTCTCTACGCCCAGCGTATCATGCGCTCGGAGAGCTTCGGCGGGTTTGACGATAACCTGTATGATCTCGCGGATATCTTTTACGATATCGAGATGACCAAGGCTGTGGATATGGATATCCAGCGGGATATGCTGGACGCGCTGACCGACGCCATTACTTACAGCGTGCGCGGCATGGGCCGCAGCGCCGCGAGGGGGCTTTCGTTCTGCTACGCCGTGGATTTCGACAAGGAGGAGCTGGAAGCTTTTTCCAAGGCCAACACAAACCCGTACTACCTCGCATTCCTCGACGCCATCACGCCCTGGACGGCGCCCGAATGGGTTTATCAGTTTGCCGACCGCTTACCGGAGATCGACACTATCGATGACTATCAGGTCACAGTGGAGAAGCATATCCAGGCAAACGGAACGCCGTCCTTCTCATTCGTGGACGGCTCCGATGTCGGCGTTGGCACGGTTCGCTTCCGGGTGTACTGGGACAACACAGAGACCGGTCAGACAGTGAACCTGGGGACACTGCCCGCTTTTGTCGATAACGGAGAGTTTACCGTTGACCCGCCGGTCTGGCCCAGCATCGAAGGAACCCTCTGCAACGCGGAGGTCACCAGCATGGGCGGAACCGACGTCACCACGTTTTTGTTTAATGTGCCGATCCAGATCGGCACAGAGGTGGGCTATCTGCGCTGCGGCTATGACATGGCGGTGGATGACTACACCGTCTATGGGCTGTGGGACGGCTTTGAATCTGACAGCACGCTGTTTAACCGCAACGTGAAGCTGCTGTCCCAGTTGGCAGGACAGCAGTACAGGCTGATGTATCCTGTAGAAGGGACAGAAGACAGCCGTACACGCTATGAGTCCAGCCAGAAGCTGACGATGTATCGCTCGCTGGAGCTGGAGGATATGCCTCTGCCGCCGGGGCGCTACTATATCCAGTTTATTGTCTACGACCTGTTCATGCGCCCAATGGAGATGGAGCGCATCGAGCTGAATTGGGACGGCGAGACCCTTTCTTTCCCGGAACAAATGGCCTGGGATGGGAGAGAGACCCTTCGTGTCGCGGACAGCTACTGGACAGACTAAACGAGAGACTATACAAAAGCATGGAGTATTTAGCAACAGAAAAGGTAAATCGGGGGCGGCAGCCGGAGATCGACTGTCTGAAGGCGTTCTGCATCGTTTTCATGATCCTGCTGCACGCCTATGAGGAATGTGCAGAGGAGCCCGGCGGCTTTTACCATGTGCTGGTGGGCATCGAGGCATTGACCGGCGCGGGAGCGTTTATGATCTGTATGGGTCTCGGTATGCGCTATTCCCGCAGACAGTCGCCGAAGGATGATCTCACCCGTGGCTTTGTGCTCCTGACTGTGAGCCAGCTTTTGAACCTGCTGCGCGATTCTCTGCCGAGCCTGATCGCGTATTGTGGCACAGGAAAACAGATTTTTATGGCAACCGCCTTGCTGATCGTGCAGACGGATATCCTGACCTTCGCAGGCTTTGCCTTTTTGCTGATCGCGCTGTTAAGGCATCTGAAGCTTTCGGACGGGGTAATCCTGGGACTTGGGTTTGGCATGAACGTGGCGGCTTTCGCCCTGTCCGGCGTGTTCAGGACTACGGGAAATTATCTTCTCGACCAGCTGCTGGGCTTATTCCTTGTGACGGACGCGGAAGCCTATTTCTCGCTGGGCTGCTATTTTGTATTCGTGGCCTTCGGCTACGCGCTGGGTGGCCTGTACCTCCGGATCAAGGACAAGGACGCCCTGTCCACGCGTGTGCTGCTGGTCTGTGGACCGATCGCGGCCGTCTACTACGCGCTCCGCTTTACCGTACCCTTCCCGCTGCTGCCTGATTTTTTCAGCATCGAGCGGTATGTGATGACGCCCGCGACCGACGCCGTCGCCCTGTGCCTGATGACGCTGTGTGTGCTGTCGCTGTTTCATAAGCTGCTGCGCCTGGGCGGGGGAGAGCCGCCGCGCTTTGTCAAGCACCTCTCCAGGCATATCAACCAGTATTACTGTGTCAGCTATGTGCTCATCTCGCCGGTGGGTACGCTGCTGCTGGCGCTCCGAGACGAGCTGCTGCCGGGCACCTTGCTGCCGCTGCTGTACGGACTGGTCGTGTTGATCGTCACGTATTTCATTATCGAATGGAACGACCGGCGGCTGCATTTCGGCATCGCCAATCTCAAGGGAAGGAAGCGTACCGTTGTTTACGCTGCCATCTGGATCGCAACGCTGGCCATCATCGTCTACGTCTATCCGCAGGTGGAAGAGTACGCTACCGTCTGGAATGATTATCTGTTGGCGGGGGAGTGAAGCGTGAACATCGAAAAACGGGAGGATCCGAAAGGGACGGTCACACGGCAGCTGTCCGGACGGATCGATACGAATACCTCGCCGCAGTTGCGTGCGGCAATCATAAACGCATCTGGTATTCGATCTGGTTTTACACTGAATTACAGGATCAAACATCAGCTGATGGCATGAAACCTTGCAATTGTGCACGCACAAAAAAGCAATCCTGAAGATCACAATCAGGATTGCTTTTTGCTATAGTGATTCATTATACGCCAGGCTCATGCCTCATGGCGAATACTTCCTTCGGCACTGTATATCCTTTGCCGTCAAACCCGCTGTGATACACCGTGCAGGTCCCGATCGTCTTGAATACAGCGCATCAATATCTTGGCCAGCATAAAACAAATGCTGCAGCTGAGTGTATGTACTATTCCACAGTACAGAGAAGCAGAAAAAACGAAGTGAACTTCATCTTGTCTGTTCCCAGAACAAATGTTATTATTATATTGGCGATATGTTATGGTTCGCTTTATTCCAATGCGCATGCGCTCGGCCGGCGGCGCCCTGCTGACCGCACTGGCGCTGGGGTTGATGAAGAAGGCCGTCGGCGAATGATCGTGTCGTTCCCAACCCAATTCGTTGGAGATTGGTCTACCCATTATTTCAAATGAAAAGAATGTAAACAAATTAAATACTTTTGAGTAAACAAATTAAATACTTTTGAGTCTTCTGATTTACGCGCGGAAGATTTTATGATATTGTTTCAAACAGTGGTTTTGAGAGCGCTGCGGTCAATGA
>CACXDT010000173.1 GCA_902766405.1 Oscillospiraceae bacterium | reverse complement strand
GACAGCCCGGCGGCTGCATTGATATATTTGTTACAATTATGGGCGAATACGCACAAAAAACAATGCGTATTCGCCCATAATTGTTCAAATTATATGATTTCTCCGCACGGGCCGTCCAGGGGGCCGGCCCCTACGGCAGCTCCGACATCTCGCCACTGAATACGTTGCACACCCAGTTTTGAGACAGCCCCTTTTTTGCCTTCTTCCCCTTCCCTATTGTGTCAAAAACGTGTCAAAAATCGTGCAAAGTGCCAAAGTGCGGTTGACAGTACAGCTGTGCTATGGTAAGATTGATACGAAAATGGTGGTGATATGCCCCATTTACAAAAATGAATGAGGTGCAAGTATGAAAGCGGAGCAAAGAGACAGATACCGGCTGATCATCGGTGTTCTCTGTATGTTGATCGGCGTTCTGCTGATTATGCTGATCGGCCCTTCGCGTGTTCCCGCCAGATCCGATGTCGTCGTTCCGGAAACCGTCAAGCTGGTGGTGGACGGCAGCATCAAGGCTGAAAAAACAGCCAACCTTGTCCAGACCCATTCCGGTGCCACACTGATCACCGCTGCTGAGTGGCAGGACAAATACCCGGAAATCTACGCATCCTATGCTTCCAACAGTGAAAACGACCAGGTGCAGGATTATGTACGGGATTATCCGATGATCCAGACGCTGTTCAAGGGCTACGGCTTTGCCAAAAGCTACGGCAGCGCCCGCGGTCACACCTATGTTGTCGAGGATGTCACCAGCACCGGCCGACCCCACAAGATGGCCAACTGCTTCACCTGCAAGACCCCGATGCTGTCCTATGCGGTGAACGAGCAGGGTGTTGAGGTCTATTCGATGCCCTTTGAGGATTTCCAGAACGATATCCTCGCCCAGACCAACGAGATTCTCAGCTGCTACAACTGCCACGCCAACACGCCGGGCGAGCTCACGGTTACCCACACCTATCTGGCCAGCGCTCTCGGTGAGGATTTCAGCCGGGTCGACGCTGAAAACCTGGCCTGCGGACAGTGTCATGTCGACTACTACTTTGCCCCCGACACCAAGGCTGTTACCCTTCCCTACTCCAATCTTTCCTCTATGAGCCCCGACGGTATTCTGGATTATTACAACAATCTGATCGTCGACGGGCAGGTCTTTGCCGACTATGTGCAGGAGGATTCCGGTGTCCGTCAGATCATGATCAACCACCCCGAGCTGGAGACCTATCTCGGCGAAGGCAGTGTCCATAAAGGCATGTTCACCTGCGCGGATTGCCACATGGGCACCGTCGTCACCAAGAAGGGCGAGGTGTATCCCAGCCACTTCCTGCAGAGCCCTCTGACCAACGAGGAGCTGCTGAAGAATACCTGCTCGCAGTGCCACAGCGATCTCAAAGCCGAGGTCGCGGCGATCCAGAAGGAAGCCGAAGACCGCACCTACGAGATCGGCTATAAGCTGGAAGCGCTGATCAACCGTATCACCGAAGCCGCGAACAGCGGAGATTATACCGAGGAAGAGCTGGACGCCATCCGCATGACCTATCGCAATGCACAGTTCTACTGGAACTTCGTGTTTGTTGAGAACAGTGAGGGCGCCCACAACTCGAAGCTGACCAGAGATTGCCTCGACAAATCCGAGACGCTGATCGCCGAATGCGAAGCGCTCTTCAAGTAATCGCGTAAAAAGCGTATGAGGCCCGCCCTTTCGGGCGGGCTTTCTTTTTCTGAAAATGCCTATGAAAAAAGTATTGCCATTCCTGCGCTCGATGCGCTTTGGGCTGATCCTGCTGGGGATCATCGGGATATGCTCCGTCGTCGGCTCGGTCATCCCTCAGGGCGAAGCGGTCGCCTTCTATGCAAAGAAGTATCAGGAGCTTCACGGGTATATCCTGCTGCTGGGCCTGGACGACGTGTTTCACGGCTGGTTTTTCATCACGGTCTCGGCCCTGCTGTGTCTGAATCTGACCTTTTGCTCGATCCTGCGGATCAATAACGTCGTCAGGGCAGCCAAGACCGAACGGAACCGAGCGGCCGTGATGCCGGATGAGAAAACACTCACCGCCAGGGGCATGGAGCTGCTGCGCGGCGCTTTGGAGCAACGTCGCTGCAACAAGACAGAACGCAGCGGTGTGACGCTCTATAACAAAAACGGCTTCGGCCGCTACGGCACTTTCCTTGTACATCTGTCGATCCTGCTGACGGTGATCTTCGGCGTGGCCGCGCTGAGTCTGCCCACGGTCACCGACCGGAGCTGCTTCCCCGGCGAGGCGCTGACCATGGAGGATGGGACGCAGATCCACGTCCACAGCTTCCACATTGAAGACAGCGAGGGAAATCTTGACTACGCCAGTCTGCTCTCGATTACGCTGCCAGACGGCCGTGAGAGCGCAAAAACGGAGATCCGCGTCAACCACCCGCTGTCTTTTGGCAGCTATAAGGTCTATCAGCAGACCTACGGCACCGCCGGCTCGATCACGGTGCGCAACTTGGAGACCGGAGGCGAGGATCGCTTCATACTCAATGAGTACGCTCTGCTCTCGATGGACGGACAGAACGGCATCTGGTATGAGGCGCTGTTCCCCGGCTATCTGCGCGACGAGGACGGGAACTTCACACTGATCACCTCGACCTCGGGCCATTATGACGACCCGGTCTATCAGGTGCTGGTCTCGCAGGACGGCGAGTTCACGCCGGTTCTCGCTTTCCCCGGCGATGTGCTGGAGGTGGCCGGCGTCGCCTATGCGTTCAACGCGCCGGTGGAATACCCCGGACTTCGCATCAAGCACACGCCGGTGCTGTTAAACGCACTGCTGATTGCCTCGTTCGTGCTGATGATCGCGGGGCTGTATCTCAGCTTCTTTATGCAGCCCGTGCTCGTCAAGGTGAGCGAGAACGGCTATGCCGTCGCCGGCGTGAAGAGCGAGGGCATTCGCCTGGATCTGGAGACCCTGCTCGCCGGCGAGATCGTACCTGACTCCCCAATAGAAACGGAGGAAAAAAGCAAATGATGAATGTCCTGTTTTTCGGCTCGCTGGTGCTGCTCTTTGCCGCGCTGTGTCTCGAGTTCGCCGCGCTCAGCTTCAAAAAAGACACGCTGGCCAGGTTTGCCTGGTACAGCTTTCTCGGCGGCTTTGCCGCGCTGACGCTCTATCTGATAGCCCGCGGCATCATCGCGCACCGCTTCCCGCTCTCCAACCAGTTTGAATTCGGCGCGGCCTTCGCCTGGGGCATTGCCCTGATGCTGATCATTCTTCGTCTGCGCCTGAAGGCGGAGTGGCTGTCCGCCGTCGCGATGCCGATGGCCTTTCTGGTGCTCTCGTACGCGGCGCTGCAGCCGCGCGAGATCACCGAGCTGATGCCGGCGCTGCGCTCGACCTGGTTTGTGTTCCACATCGGCTCGGCCGTTTTCTCGTACTCCGCATTCATTTTGGCCGGCTGCGTGGGCGTGCGCTACCTGCTGTTGGTGCGCAAGAGCGATGCCGACGAGCTGAAGTTGCACCAGATGGACTATCTCAGCTACCGTCTTGTCGCGCTCGGCTTCCTGCTGCTGACGGTCGTCATCCTGACAGGCGCTATCTGGGCCGAACAGGCCTGGTCCTCGTTCTGGACCTGGGACCCGAAGGAGGTCTGGGCCCTGATCACCTGGATCCTCTACGCCGTGTATCTGCACCTTCGCCTCAACCGCAAGCACAGCGGCACGAAAATGGCTTGGTTCGTCATCATCGCCGTTCCCGTGGTTCTCTTTACCTTTGTCGGCGTCAACACGCTGATGCCCGGCCTGCACAGCTACGGCTGAGTAAACGGGGCTGTGAAAAAAGTCCATTCCGGCCGTAGGGGCGGCAATACCCCGTAGGGCACGTAGCCTGCCGCCCGTGCGGCTCAATCTATT
>CACXDT010000172.1 GCA_902766405.1 Oscillospiraceae bacterium | reverse complement strand
GCCGACCCCTGGCGGGAGGAGGCCTGGGAGATCATCCATCAAAGACCGGATGTGAAATTCTGGCTTCTGACCAAACGTCCGGAACGTGTTGCGGCATGTCTGCCCTATGACTGGGGCGATGGCTGGGAGAATGTGATGTTCAACGTCACCTGTGAAAACCAGCGCCGCGCGGACGAACGCATCCCGATCCTATTGGAGCTGCCCTTCAAGCACAAGGGCATCATGTGCGCACCCCTTATCGGCCCGGTCAGCATAAAAAAATACCTGCCGACCGGACAGATCGAGCAGGTATTGTGCGACGGAGAGGACTATGACGGCGCCCGCCCCTGTTATTACGAGTGGGTCAAGGCACTGCACGACGAGTGCCGGGAATACAATACCACCTTTGTGTTCTGCACCCTTGGCAGCTGCTTTGTGAAGGACGGAAAAACCTATCACATTCAAAGCGGCAAGCTGCGAAGTGAGCAGGCTGCCCGTTCCGGCCTGAGCTTTCAGGGCGAACCCATCGACTTCAAGCTGACGGATACCTGGGGCTATCCCATTCCGGCGGAGGAGCTGTATCAGCCTTATTTTGGAGCGCAGTGCAATCGCTGCGGCATGAAGCTTATCTGCAACGGCTGCAGTCGCTGTGGAAAATGCGGATGATGTGCCGGCCAAGGATGGAAGTTGTAGTATTCTTCAAGATCGTTCATGACTCTTTCTCCAATAATACCGTTTTGCCGCACGAAAACCAATTCTTCATCAGGAATGGCAAAGCCATCCATCAACGGATGCCCAGCACCGTGCGGTACGCGCTCGCGAGCTGCTGCGCGTCGGGTGAGATGAACATGCCGACGTACACGCCGTAGCGCACCACCACGCCGTCCTTGGCCACCTCGTAGACCTCCGGCAGGTACTCGCGGTAGGTCTCGGCCTTCTGGGCAATGCGGTTTTTGGCCTTGAGCACCATCTCGCTGGCCGCGGTCTCGTTGGCGCACTTGATGAGCCAGAGCTCGTCGGCCTGCAGATTGTCGCTGCAGATGTAGACACGGCCGTCTGCATAGTCCTCTCCCGGGATCAGGCCGAGATATTCGGTAATGGTCTTGTCGCTCAGCGAGAGCAGCGAGGGCAGCTCCACCAGGCGGCCAATACCGCTGTAGACATCGTCGAGCACCGTGTGCGGCCGCTCGTCGGCGGCCGATTCGTCCAGAGCTGTCGGGTCGAGCACCGTCGTTTCGGGCTCGTCGATCGGCGCCTCCATGCCGACGGGCAGCCCGGTCTCACCGTCGTACTCCACATAGTATTTTTCCGGGAAATGATAATAGTTTTCGATATTCAGCAGCTGTTCGTACCAGATCGGCGCGCCGTTCTCGTTGATGTGGGTGCCGTTGAGCTTAAACAGATCGTCCAGCACGCCGTCCGCGTCCTTGAAATAGCGGTCGAGCTCGATATAGCAGTAGCCCTCGGTCTCGGCGTTTTCCTTCAGAAAGGCGTTGTACTCGTCGACCTTCTGCTGGTTCATGATCTGATCCACATTCTTCACGGGCATGACCGACTGGACAAACAGCGTCACATCCGGGCATTCCGTGCGCATCTGCTCCAGAAATTCGAGGAAATACTGCTCGCTGGTCTGCACATCGTTCCCCGCGAGGTCATTGAGCCCGAGCGCGGCGATCAGGATCGGCGCGTCGGTGTCGCGCATCACGTCCGGCACATCCCAATACCCGCCTTTATAGATCAGCCGGTAGTTGCTCCTGTGCGTTGTGCCGAAATAGCCGAAGACGGGGCTGGAGTTCACATAGGTGTTGGCGAGCTTGCCGGTGGCAAGGCAGTAGTTTGCCAGCGCGCCGAGCACCGAGTCGCCCATGTAGAACGCGCCGTCGAAAAACGCGTCGGTGAGCGCGAGGGGCGGCGCCATATAATTGGGCTTGCGCGCGGCCGGCTCGGCCTGGCTCTGCTCCGCCGGGAGCCCGACCGAGAGGAACGCGAGGTTTGTGTCCTCGACAAAGTTGTTGCAGCTGTACTCCACCAGAATCTCTGTGATGCCCTCGCTGCGGATCAGCTCGCCGAGGGGCAGCTTGTAGTAGCGCAGATCCACCAGCACGACCTTGTCGCAGCAGTCGGCCAGGAAGCAGCCGAGGGAGTTGGAGAAGGAATCGCGGATCACGAGCACCCTGGCGCCGGTCTGCTCCTCGCTGTCACTGCGCGTGACCGTGACCAGCGAGTGGTTGCCGTCGAGGAACACGGTGTATTTGTCCAGCTCCTCCAGACGCTCGCGGTAGAAGACGCTGTCGCGTGTCTCGCCGCTCTCGTTCGTGACCGATACCGCCGTGCCGGATTCCCAGAGCTCCAACGTGTCAGGCTCCGTCAGCCACAGGCCCGAGCCCGACCAGGCCGAGCCGCGGAAGTCGCCGCCGCTCTCAACGCGGTAGTCGTCCCTGTCCGGCATGACGCGGCCTGCCTGCTCAGCGTACACGCGCGCGGCCTCCCACGCGCCGGCGCCGGTCCAGTGGTGATCCGTGCGGTAATAGAGCTCGTCCCGATGATCCGCCGAAGTGAAGACATCCATCACCTCGACGGTCTCTAACTGCGTACGGCCGTAGACATAGTCGATGATCTCGCGGTCGGCATACCGCCAGGGTGTCTCGCCCTCACCGAGTATGACCGAGCCCGCGGACGGCACCAGCATCAATCGCACAGGGATGTCGATGCCCGCGGCATCGAGCTCGGCAGCAAAGCTGTCGAGCCAGGCGGTGTTTTTGTCGAGCGCCGCCGTGTCGAGGGCGGCCGGCGCGGCGTAGAGCCGCCCGTCCTTGAGCGCGTAGTCCTTGGTGTACTGGCGGCCGGAGACGAGATCGTAATAGGCATTCAGCCCGACAAACAGATCCCGGAGCGGGAAGTGGTCGGCCACATAGCGTCCGAGCGCCTCGGTATAGCTGCCGTCGATCAGGCTGTCCAGACGGAAGCTCGGCATGCGCTCGAGATAGCGCTTCTCGCTGTCGGAAAACTCGGCCTTTGGCAGGGCAAAAAACAGCAGCGGCACGGCGAACAGTACCAGGCAGAAAGCAAACGTCAGCAGCCGGTTGAGTGTTTTTTTCATGTGTGTACCCCCCTCCTCTCAGAACCGGAAATAGATGAAGGGATTGTAGCTCTGGCTGACCAGCGCCGCCATGCACAGCATCAGCAGCAGTGCAAGCCAGAGGAGCTCCAGCCACGCCGCGCTGCTGCGGCGCAGGCGCTTGAGCAGGTTCGCCCCCACGTGCGTCGAGGCGACGGCCGCAAAAAGGCCGATCGGCAGATAGCCAAGCATCCATGTGCGCGCGGCGGCCGTGTCGGCGGTCAGAGAGAACAGTCTGCCTAAAAATGCGCCGAGCATAGCGAAATCCGTGAAGTAGAAGATCCCCCAGCCGAGCGCCACCAGCAGCAGCGTGATGGAATGGCTGAGCAGTGACGGCAGCCGCTCGAGAATCTTACCGAACAGAAGCTTTTCGAGGATCAGCAGCACCGCGTAGTAGAGCCCCCACAGGACAAAGTTCATCGAAGCGCCGTGCCACAGGCCCGTCAGTATCCAGACGATCAGCAGATTCAGGCACTGGCGCGCAAGGCCCCTGCGGTTGCCGCCGAGCGGGATATACACATACTCGCGAAACCACGTGGACAGTGAGATATGCCAGCGCCGCCAGAATTCGGTGATGCTGCGGGAGATATAGGGATAATCGAAGTTTTTCAAAAACTGGAAGCCGAACATCCGCCCGAGTCCGATGGCCATATCGCTGTAACCCGAAAAGTCAAAATAGATCTGTAAGGAATAAGCGATCATCCCCGCCCAGGCCGAGAGTGTTCCACTCTCGGTAAGCAGCAGTCGGTCGGCCACAAGGCCCATCTGATTGGCCAGCAGCACCTTTTTCGCGAGACCGTAGAGGAAGCTGCGCACGCCGCTGGCCGTAAGCGCGCGCTTCTCCTCGCGCTCGGCAAGCTGCTCGGCGATGTCGCCGTATTTGACGATCGGCCCCGCGATCAGCTGCGGAAACAGCGCCACATAGGTGCCGAAGGACAGAATATTGCGCTGCACCGGCGCTGTCCCACGGTAGACGTCGATGACGTAGCTCATCGACTGGAAGGTATAAAACGAGATGCCGATCGGCAGCACGATCTCGGGGATCGAAAAGCTGCCGTGCGTCAGGCTTTTGACCAGGCCCATAAAGAAGCCGGTGTATTTGAACACACCGAGGATCGCAAGGTTCAGCACCACGGCAGCCACAAGGACCGTACGCCGAGACCTGGCGGCGCTCTGATCGGAGAAACGCTCCAGCAGACGGCCGGCCATATAGTTGAGCGCGATCACCAGCAGCATCAGCAGCACATAGACCGGCTCGCCCCAGGCGTAAAAGATCAGGCTGAAGAGCAGCAGAACACCGTTGCGGTGCGCCTTCGGACACAGTCTGTCACACAGCAGCACCAGCGGGAGGAAGAAGAACAGGAAGATATTATCTGAAAAAACCATTCGCTTCACCTGAACGATCTGTCGTTTTCCTGCACTCGACATACGAATGCAGGATAAAATATACCGCAAGTGACGAAAGAAGTCAACCGGAAGACGGCACAATACGCGCCTGGCTGCCAGCCTGACGTGAAAAACGCCCGGAGTTCTCCGGACGTTTTTCCGCGTTTCGTATACGCAGCTTAGGTTAACATAATTAAATTTACATAATGATGCATTTCTTCGGGCAGCACTCGGCGCAGGTGCCGCTGATTGCAGCGCCCTTCGGGTGCCGAGCTCCCGATCATCGATTTTGCGCGAGTGACCGGGAGCGTTTTCGTATCACGAAGATGAAATCTTGTATGACCGTTTTTATGATTAGGGCAATACCGCATAATGCGGCAAGAGCAGATTCCGAGAAAAACCGAGTTCTGATGATGGCACTTTTTCGCAGGAATACTTAAG
>CACXDT010000171.1 GCA_902766405.1 Oscillospiraceae bacterium | reverse complement strand
TTTCGCTTCCTTGCTCCCTCGTTTGCCCTGTCCTTCAGGGCTTATCTTTCGTTTTTTTCAGGACATTTTCAAAAGTGCTTGACAGAAAAACAGGCGGAAAGGTATCGGTTTACATAATATTTAGTTTTTCAGACTCTGCATCGGGGCCGGGATCCGGCCGCCGCGGGCAATGAATGCCTCGGCGCTCTCGCCGTGGACGGGCATCACCGGCGCCGTCCCGAGCAGACCGCCGAATTCCACCGTATCCCCGACCTGCATGCCCGGAGCCGGGATCAGACGGACAGCCGTTGTCTTGGCGTTGACCATGCCGATGGCCGCCTCATCGGCGATAATGGCCGAGATCGTCGAGGCCGGGGTGTCGCCGGGGATCGCGATCATATCGAGCCCCACCGAGCAGACGCAGGTCATGGCCTCGAGCTTATCGAGCTGCAGGACGCCCTTTCGCGCCGCCGCGATCATGCCCTCGTCCTCCGACACCGGGATGAACGCGCCGGACAGGCCGCCGACCGACGAGGACGCCATGACGCCGCCCTTCTTGACCGCGTCGTTCAACAGTGCGAGGGCCGCCGTGGTGCCGTGGCCGCCGCAGGTCGAAAGACCCATGCGCTCTAAAATCCGCGCCACCGAATCGCCGACGGCCGGCGTCGGCGCAAGGCTCAGATCGACGATGCCGAACGGCACGCCAAGCCGCCGGGACGCCTCCTGCGCCACAAGCTGGCCCATGCGCGTGATGCGGAAGGCGGTCTTCTTGACCGTCTCGGCCACAGCGTCGAGCGGCGCGCCCTGCATATCCTGCAGGGCGTGGTACACCACCCCGGGGCCCGATACGCCGACGTTGATGATCCGCTCTGGCTCACCCACGCCGTGGAAGGCGCCGGCCATGAAGGGGTTATCCTCCACCGCGTTGCAGAACACGACGAGCTTCGCGCAGCCAAAGCCGCCGCGATCCGCTGTCAGCGCCGCGGTCTGCCGGATGACGCGGCCCATTTCGGCCACCGCGTCCATGTTGATGCCGCTCTTCGTCGAGCCGACATTGACGCTGGCGCAGACGAGCTCGGTCTCGGCCAGCGCCTCGGGGATCGAGCGGATCAGCGTCAGATCGGCCTCGGTCGCCCCCTTATGAACGAGGGCCGAGAAGCCGCCGATGAAGTTCACACCGCAGTCCCTCGCCGCGCGGTCCATGGCCCGGGCCAGGGGAACATAGCTGTCGGTCTGCGAGGCCGCGCCGACCAGCGCGATCGGCGTCACCGAGATGCGCTTGTTGACGATCGGGATGCCGAGCTCGCTCTCGATCTCCTCGGCCGTGCGCACGAGATCGCTCGCCGAGCGCGTGATCTTGTCGTAGATCTTCTCCGCGCAGCGATTCACATCGGCGTCGGCACAGTCGAGCAGGCTGATGCCCATCGTCACGGTGCGGATATCGAGGTGCTGCTGGTCGATCATGCTGATGGTCTGGAGGATCTCTCCGCTGTTGATCATTGCCATGTCGTCACCTCTCAGATCCGGTGCATCGCGTTGAAGATATCCTCGTGCTGGATGCGCACCGAGAGCCCCACGGTCTCACCCCAGGCGCGCAGCTCCTCGGCCAGAGCGCTGAACGGCTCGCTGCAGCGCTCGGTGTCGACCAGCATGATCATGGTGAAATACTCCTGCATGACGGTCTGGCTGATATCGAGGATGTTGACCTGCCGTTTCGCCAGCAGGCCGCAGACTCCGGCGATGATACCGACTGTGTCCCTCCCGATGACTGTGACGATGGCTCTCATAGCGTATACCTCCTGTTGCCGTTACTCTGTAACAAGTTTGCCGGCGATTGTTGCAATCGCCTGTTTCTTTATTTGTAAGCATTATACAGGCAATCGCTGTTTTTTTCAACACCGTCCGCCTCGGGAGGCTTACAACATATAGAAGCTTTCAGTCTCCAGCCGCCTATATGTCGAATATTTGATATACTATCGCGTTTTTGTCCAGTTTTGTTTTTATGACGCGCATAGATTTTATATATTATTCACAATTAGCTCTTGACATTGATTTGAT
The DNA here is from genome assembly GCA_902766405.1 of Oscillospiraceae bacterium. Classification (GTDB taxonomy): domain Bacteria; phylum Bacillota; class Clostridia; order Oscillospirales; family Oscillospiraceae; genus Limivicinus. Next base: position 628 of record CACXDT010000171.1, on the reverse strand, counting down.
TTTCTGATATATTTATTCACGGAGATGGGCGGCACCCATCGGTGAGATCGGCACCCGAACCCGAGAGAGCAAGCGAAAGATTACTTGTGGGCCGCCGGCGGCATAGTAGCCGGATCGTTGAGCGGGCAACGTAGTGGACAGATTGATTCTGTAGGCTTAAAAACCGATTATAAAAAAACAGCTTGACTTCCTTTTGTGAAGACAGGCTGTTTTTTCGTTTGTTATAAGGCAGCCGCGTAACTGTTCAGTCCCCAATGTCATTAAGTTAAGGATAGCAGCAGTCAAATACGCAGGGAAGAATGAGGGGTGTAACAAAAAATTGCGAAAACGTCACGGCGCTCCACCGCTTCCTGTGCGGGACGCTGTGCGTGCCGGTCATCTCCGATATCGAGGACTATCTGCTCTCCGGCATCTACTTCCGGCAGATCGACAGCCACACCGGCACCGAGGGCGCCCGGCTCCGCACCCGGCAGGTCATCGAGGATTTGATACTATTCTTCAATAGAAAAACTTGAAGCTTTCCGGTCGGATTTGCGCCAGAGTTTATTTTGTAAAGGAGGAATTTATCCTCACAAAATAAACCCTGACTGCGGCTCATTTGTGGCAAAGTGATACGGCAGTTGGGAGA
>CACXDT010000170.1 GCA_902766405.1 Oscillospiraceae bacterium | reverse complement strand
TGGGCAAATTCGCATCATTGCGCGAAATTGCCCAACTTATTCACAAATATAATAGATTGAGCCGCACGGGCGGCAGGTTGCCGCCCCTACGGCCGGAACGGACTTTTTTCACAGCTCCAATTATAAAATTCTGTCAGTCCTTTTCCCTCTGCACCCAATGAACCCGGCCCGGGACCGGCGGTTCCTCGATGAAGCGGGCCGTTTTGTCCCGGTCGGTGTCGTTCCACTTGTCAAAGCCGAGCGGCGAGATGTGATCGTCATAGCGGCAGTTGAGGAAGCGGCACAGCCCGTAGTCGCGCCAGGGGCGTGCAAGGTAGATGCTGCCCGGCGTCACGCCGTCCTCGGCCGTGAAGCGGCAATCGACAAAGCGAAAGCCTTCCGTCTGCGCGAGCGCGTGCGCGGGCGCGGCGGCATAGCCGATATCGCGCGCATCGCACAGCGAGCGGATCTCGCAGCGCTCGAAAAGGCTCTCTCCGCAGCCGAAGATGAAGTCCACGGTGCCCTCAATCAGGCATTCGGAAAAACGCTGGCGCATTACCCCGCCGCGGCGCAGCTCGTCGGGCAGGAAGTTGACATAGCGCGCGATCAGGTCGTCCGGCAGCGGGCCGCAGAACAGCGTGTCCTGCGTCGAGGTGAGACGGCAGTTTTTCATCGTGAAGTCGTCCGCCACCACGCTGAGCGCCACCTCCTGGCCCTTTGTCTCCGGATGGAGCGCGTCGTTGACGATCGCTAAATCCTCCATCTGTATGCCGTCGGCGCATACCGCGATCGTCCAGGTGCGGAAGGTGTTGAGCTCCCGGCCCTGCCCGTCGAGCCGCAGGGCGTAATCGTCCCAGATGAGGACGGTTTTATCCATGCCGGCGCCGATAAGGCGCAGCCGCGGCGTGCGGATGCAGAGCTTCTGCCGGTAGACGCCCTCGGCGAGACGGACGGTGGAGCCGGGCGCCGCCGCATCGAACGCGGTCTGGAGATCGTCGAGCGGGTTCAAGGAAATATCATTTTTCGTCATTTTGCACTTGTTCCTCTCAAATTGTTGTGTTATATTATGAGTATATCATAGTTCCCCTGCATAAAAAAGCCCAAAGTACAACTGGTCGATTTTGTGCATATGGTTGAACGTTTTTGCCATGTACGAATGTGGGCACAGCAGGTAAAATGAGTTTATCTGTGACATTTGACAGCCTTCAAGGAGCCGGAATATGAAACGGCAGTTATCCTTTCAGGAATATCGGAATCTCGATCTGTTCTTTTTTGCCGTGATCCTTCTGTTCAGCGAGGCGCTGATCGTCCGCGCGGCGGGCACCTGGTTTCGCGACCAGCTCTACACGGTTTCGGTGTCTGCGGCGGTCACGGCCATCGTGCTGGTGCGCTGGGGCCCCTGGGCCGCGATCCACGCGGCGCTCAGCGGCGCGATCTTTACCTGGATGGCCGGGGGCTCACTCCGGCAGCTTCTGGTCTACGCGCTCGGCAACGAGCTCTCGATGGCGGCGCTGCTGCTGATCCGCGGCTTCGGGAAAGAGAAGATCCGCACGAACAAGCTGCTGACCTTGTTGTTCGCGCTGTGCGTGCAGCTGCTGATGCAGCTCGGGCGCGCGCTGTTCTCGCTGCTCTTCGGCGGGCGCGTCGCCGACACGATCGATTTTTTTACCACGGATTCCCTTTCAGATTTGTTCAGCATGGTGGTCGTGTGGATCGCCGCCAGGCTTGACGGAGTATTGGAAGATCAAAAAACATATCTTCTCCGTGTCCACAGACAGATGGAGAAGGAAAGGGGCGGTTCTCTATGAAAGCAAACGCGGCAGATTTCCTCATCTACAACGAGGCCACCGGTACCTATCGGGAAAACCCGGAGCAGGCGGTCCGCGACGATGTGGAAAAACACTACTGGCTCCACGTGGGTCGCACGATCGCAAAGGACTGGCGTCTGTACCTGATGCTTGTTCCGATGCTGCTGGTGTTCCTGTTCTGGCGCTACTTCCCGATGTACGAGCTGCTGGGCTGCTTCAAGGTGGCTGACACGGTCAAGCCGGTCTCCGAGCAGCTGTTCGCCGGCTTCTCGAACTTCAAGCTGCTGCTGGTCGGCCAGGATACGCTGTCCACGGAGTTCTGGCGCGCGCTGCGCAACACCTTCATCCTGAGCTTCTACGGCCTGCTCTTCGGCTTCCCGATGCCGATCATTCTGGCCCTGTTCTTTAACGAAATCGGCTCGAACATCGCGCGCAGCGTCTATCAGGTGCTGACCTATCTGCCGAAGTTCATGTCCACCGTCGTTATGACCTCGCTGGTCGTGATGCTGGTCAAGCAGGGCGCGCAGACGAGCAACATGGGCATTATCTCCCAGGCGCTGGCCGCCGTCGGCTTCGTGTCAAGGGATACGGCCTATGCCGGATTGCTCAATAACCCGGCGTTTTTCCGCCCGATCTATATCATCAGCGGCATCTGGGAGAGCGCGGGCTATGACAGCATCGTCTTCTTCGCGGCGATCATCGCCATCTCCCCCACGAGCTACGAGGCCGCCCAGATCGATGGCGCCAACAAGTGGGCCCAGATGCGCTATGTGGTGCTGCCCAGCATGCTTTCCACCATCGTCATCATGCTGATCACCCGCATCGGC
>CACXDT010000169.1 GCA_902766405.1 Oscillospiraceae bacterium | reverse complement strand
GAGACCATGCGCCGCGAGGGCTATGAGTTCCAGGTCTCGCCCCCGCGCGTGCTGTATCAGGAGATCGACGGCAAGCGCTGCGAGCCGATCGAGCGCGTTGTGGTTGACGTGCCCTCCGACAGCATGGGCTCGGTCATGGAAAAGCTCGGCCAGCGCAAGGGTGAATTTATCGAGATGACGCCCGTCGGCAGCCGCGTCAAGCTGACCTTCCTGGTGCCCTCGCGCGGCCTGTTCGGCTATCGCAATGAGTTCCTGACCGACACCAAGGGCGAGGGCATCCTGGCCTCAGTCTTCGAGCGCTACGAGCCCTATAAGGGCGACATCGCCCGCCGCTCCACCGGCTCACTGATCGCGTTTGAGACCGGCGAGGCCGTGGCCTACGGCATCTGGAACGCCCAGGAGCGCGGCATGATGTTTATCACGCCCGGCACGAAGGTCTACGGCGGCATGATCGTCGGCTTTACGAACAAGTCCGACGACGTGCCCGTGAACGTCTGCCGCACCAAGCACCTGACCAACACCCGCGCCTCCGGCTCGGACGAGGCGCTGCGTCTCGTGCCGCCGCGCCAGATGAGTCTCGAGCAGTGTCTCGAGTTCCTCGCGGACGACGAGCTGCTTGAGGTCACCCCGAAAAACCTGCGCCTGCGCAAGAGCATCCTTGACCACAGCCTGCGCATGAAGACGCTGATGCGGAATAAGTAAACTGATCTTTTTAGCGGCCGGTTCATTGCTGAACCGGCCGCTGTTGTTTTTGCTCAGACTATACGCCTCAGCCTGTCCGAGAGGAAACAGGTAGCGTTAATTTGAGTTTTTCAAATCAGCGCTCAAGCTCTGTTGGATCTAACAGGAAATCGTAAACATTGATTGTTAAGATCCCATAATCATCATACTGAGCAGGGACAATATCGTTTGTAATGATGATTTTTTTGAAGGAATCGTCGATCCTGGTAAACGGCCTCGTTTCCTGTTGGCGTTTGTTCTCGTCAGGAAGGGAATATGCTGATTGAATGTAATATCTTCGAGAACCGAGATTGCAGACAAAATCCACTTCAAGCTGCTTTCTGACCGTTTTCCCGTCAGTGTTTGTTTCAGAAGTTGGAACTACGCCGATATCGACGCTGTAGCCGCGCATTCTCAATTCGTTATAGATTACGTTTTCCATTGCGTGCGTCGGTTCAAACTGCCGGAAGTTAATTCTGGCATTTCGCAGCCCCAGATCGGAAAAGTAATATTTTTTAGGCGTTTCGATATATGCTTTTCCCTTGATGTCATAACGATTCGCTGATTCCAGCAGAAAAGAATCCTCGAAATAATCCAGATACTTTTTGATCGTCGGGGACGTGATCTTTGATTTTTTAACGCTTCTGAAGGTGTTTTTCAGCTTCTCGGGATTCGTCAGCGATCCAACGGAGGAAGAGACAATATTCAGGAGATCCTCCAGTTCCCCTTGATTGCGTACGCCGTGGCGGGCAATGATATCCCGAATGTAGATTTCGCTAAACAAATTCTCCAGCATGGAGATTTTGTCTTTTGGGTCTTTACGCAAGACAACAAGAGGGATTCCGCCGTAAAGCATGTACTGTGACAAGCCCTGAAAGCGATCTTCCGGATACACCGTCATAAACTCGGAGAAGCTGAGCGGGTACATATGGATTTCATCTCCACGGCCGGCAAATTCAGTGATGATATCGCTGGAAAGGAATTTTGCGTTGCTTCCGGTAACAAATACATCGACATTCTCCTTACGAAGATATCCGTTCAGCACGGCTTCAAAGGAGTCCATCATTTGCACTTCATCGAGGAGAAGGTAGTACATATCCTTATCCGCAAACTTAGATCGGATAAAAGCCATGAACTTTTCCGGATCGACTTTTTTTCGCTTCTTTTGCAGATCAATCAGGCTTTCTCCCATCTGATGCAGATCGTCCGCGGAATCAAAGGCGAACTTTATGATATGGTCTTCGGGAACCTCACACCCAAGAAGATGACGGTAAAACAAGGTGTTGAGCAGATAGGATTTCCCACATCTGCGGACGCCGGTAATCACTTTGACGAGACCGTTCCCTTTTCGACCGATCAACTTGTTCAGATAATAGTCGCGCTTGATCTCCATACTTTTCCTCCGTTCTGCAATAGATTTTTGCATACTGACGCAAATTTCAAAAACAGATTATCAAAAAGGACCGGATTAGTCAAGCGGATAAAATAGATTTTTGCGTTTTTACACGGATTTCTAAAACAGGCTACAGCGGAAAAATATACCATTCATCATCAGGCAGGCAGCCGATTTCTTTCCGAAGAAGAAAAATCCCTCCACCCATTTGGGCGGAGGGATGATGTTTTACTCAGACGAGCTCGATGACAGCGGTCTCGGCGGCGTCGCCGCGGCGGTTGCCGGTGCGAGTCACGCGGGTGTAGCCGCCGTTGCGTTCGGCGTACTTGGGAGCGATCTCGTCGAAGACCTTCTTGGCGACATCCTCACGGGTGATAAAGGCCAGGGCCTGACGGTAGGCCGCAAGGTTCTTTTTCTTTCCGAGGGTGATCATCTTCTCGGCCAGAGGGGCGACCTCCTTGGCGCGAGCCAGGGTGGTGTCCATACGGCCTTTATCCAGAAAGTCCGTTACCTGCTGGCGGAGCATCGCCATGCGGGCCGCGGTCGCTTTGCCAAGCTTTCTTGTTCCGGGCATGATTGCATTTCCTCCTTCTTGCTTACTGTTCGCTCTCGCTGGCCAGGGCCAGTCCCATCATCTGGAGCTTGTGCTCCACTTCCTCGAGAGACTTGCGGCCGAGGTTGCGGACCTTGATCATCTCGTCCTGGGTCTTGCTGACAAGGTCGGCGACGGTGTTGATGTTGGCGCGTTTGAGGCAGTTAAAGCTTCTCACGGACAGATCCAGCTCTTCAATCGTCATGTTGAGCATGGTGTCGGGCTCCTTCTCCACCTTCTCCACGACAGTCGAGCCGCTGTTCGCGACATCGGACAGCTCGGTGAAGAGCTCAAAGTGGTCGCAGAGGATCTTGGCACCGAGGGACACCGCATCGCGGGCCGTCATGGTGCCGTCGGTCCAGACCTCGAGCGTCAGCTTGTCGTAGTCGGTCTGATTGCCGACACGGGTGTTTTCCACCGTGTAGTTCACCTTGAGGACCGGGGTGTAGATGGAGTCGACCGGGATCGTCCCGATCGGGGTGTTGATATCTTTATTCTTATCCGCGGACACATAGCCTCTGCCGTGGTCCAGGACGAGCTCCATGTTCAGAGCGCCGTCCGGGCCGAGCGTGGCAATGACCTGCTCAGGATTGAGGATCTCCACATCCGCATCGGCCTTGATATCGCCGGCGGTGACAACACCCTCGCCCGCAGCCTCGATGTAGACGGTTTTCGGCTCGTCGGTGTGAAGCTTGGCGATGATGCTCTTGACGTTCAGGACGATCTCGGTGACATCCTCCTTGACGCCGGGGATGGTGGAAAACTCATGCTGTACACCGGCAATTTTGATGCTGGTGCAGGCTGTGCCGGGAAGAGAAGACAGGAGAACCCTGCGAAGAGAGTTACCAAGTGTGGTGCCGTAGCCGCGCTCCAGCGGCTCGATGACAAACTTGCCATTCGCGCTGCTGTTCGGGTTTTCAACGCACTCGATCCGCGGCTTTTTAATTTCAATCATTATGGTTTCGTACCCTCCTTTTCAGTTGTGCGCTTGCTGACGGCGCATGTTAATCAGCTTACCAATATGAGGGTCTCTATATTACTTGGAGTACAACTCGACGATGAGGTGCTCTTCCACAGGCAGATCGATATCCTCTCTCGTGGGGGCGGCAACAACCTTGCCCACCAGATTATCCTTATCGAACTCCAGCCATCTGGGAATCACGTGATAGGCGTTATTCTCGACATTGACCTTGAAGCGCTCGATGCTGCGGCTGGACTCCTTAAGAGCGATGACCATGCCGGGCTTCACCTGGTAGGAGGGGATGTTGACCTTCTTTCCGTTGACGGTGAAGTGGCCGTGGTTGACCATCTGACGGGCCTCGCGGCGCGGGGCGGCGTAGCCCAGACGGTACACGACGTTGTCCAGGCGGCACTCAAGCTGCATCAGCAGATTGTCGCCGGCCTTGCCGGGCATGCGCACGGCCTTCTCATAGTAGCCGCGGAACTGCTTTTCCAGCACGCCGTCGATCTTGATGGAGGTGGCGGCGGTGCCGGGCAGGGAGGACAGCAG
>CACXDT010000168.1 GCA_902766405.1 Oscillospiraceae bacterium | reverse complement strand
GTCCCCGCGCTCGAATTTACCCGAAACGATCCGCATAAACGCCAGCCGGTCGCGGTGCGCTTTGTTCATATTGGCCTGGATCTTGAAAACAAAGGCAGAAAACCGTTCGTCACAGGCGTCGACCGTCACCTCGCCCGCCCGGCGGGACAGAGGCGGGGGCGTCAGCTTCAGGAAATTCTCAAGGAAGGTCTCGACGCCGAAATTGTTCAGCGCCGAACCGAAGAAGACCGGGCTCAGCTGCCCGTTCCGAACTTTCTCTTCGTCAAAATCAAAGCTGGCGCCGTCGAGAAGCTCGATCTGCTCGCACAGTTCCTCCCGCGCCAGGGAACCGATCAGGGCGTCGAGCGCCTCGGTATCGGTGATGCCGCAGGAGACGGCCGCCAGCCGGTCGCGGCCCCGGTGCGCGTCCGCGTAGGAAAGCACCCGGCGGTCCACCCGGTCGTAAACGCCCTGAAATCCGACGCCGCAGCCGATCGGCCAGTTCATCGGATAGGTGCCGATGCCGAATTCGTTTTCCAGCTGCTCCATCAGCTCGTAGGGGCTGCGGGCCTCGCGGTCGAGCTTATTGATGAAGGTAAAGATCGGGATGTGGCGCATCGCGCAGATCTTAAAGAGCTTACGCGTCTGCGGCTCGATGCCCTTGGCCGCGTCGATGACCATGACAGCGCTGTCGGCAGCCATCAGGGTGCGGTAGGTATCCTCGGAGAAGTCCTGGTGCCCGGGCGTGTCGAGAATGTTGATGCAGTAGCCCTCATACTCAAACTGCATGACGGAGGACGTGATGGAGATGCCGCGCTGCTTTTCAAGCTCCATCCAGTCGGACACCGCGTGCCGGGCCGTCGCTTTGCCCTTGACCGAGCCCGCCTGCTGGATCGCTCCGCCGTAGAGCAGCAGTTTTTCGGTCAGTGTTGTTTTACCGGCGTCCGGATGCGAGATGATGGCAAAGGTCCGGCGCCGTTCGATTTCTTTTTGCAGATCAGTCATAGACAGCTTTCAATCCTTTTGTTTCATTCTTATGGATTCAAGTTCGAATTTCATGCTTTCCGCAATGATTGATTGCTATTAAGGCGGAAAACAATATGATATTGTATTTTTATGCCAATCCGTCATAGATACGGTTCAATCCTTCTGTCAGATTCATAGATTTCCGCGACAGTATACCATAACCCGGAAGTTTTTTTCAATATAATACCGTCAAATACCTGGATTTATCCACCGTAATATCCCGGTGCCGGTCGATATCGTCGATAATCATTTCCACGATCTCATTCGGCTGCTCGCGCAGGATCGGACAGCGGGTATAGACCTCATAGCCGCCGGGGCCGGTGACGCGGATCCACATCAGCGCCCAGACAAGGCTCGGGATCGTGCGGATCAGCAGAATCATGACGCGAAACAGATAGGCCACGGGCTTGGGCATAATACTTGATGATATAGTTTCGAGAGTTAAAGTACACGGCAGCGCAGACGGCCGACGGAGACCCAGCCGTTGAGCAGCGCCCACACGTCGCTTCCCTCGGGCGCGGCGTCGGCGCGGAGAAGCGGTGTGCTGATGTTTTTCATGCAAAAGCTGTCCGCTTCACCCTGTATGTCATACAAGTCAGGGAACACCTGCAGCGGCGCCAGCGTCGTATCGCGCAGGATGCCGCGGCACTCGCCCGGCGCACAGGCGGGGAAATTCACGTTCCACATCTCGTCTCTCGGCAAGGGCGAATCCAGCAGCTCGCGCAGCAGATCGGGCAGCAGCGCGTCGGACAGGGTATAGTCCTCACCGAAGTCCTGAGAGACCGCAATGGCCGGTACCCCCTTCATCAGCCCCTCCATGGCCGCGCCGACGGTGCCGGAGTAGACCGTATCGAAGCCCGCGTTGTAGCCGCTGTTAATGCCGGAGAGGACAAAGTCGGGCTTCTCCGGCAGCAGCGCATGGATCGCCGCCTTCACGCAGTCGGCCGGCGTGCCGCCGATACGCCAGGCCCCGCTCACCGGGAGCTCATAGGCTACGCGCTGCACGGGGATCGGGTCGAAGATCGTGATCTTCTGGCTCATGCCGCTGCACTGCTCGGCCGGGGCCGCAACATACACCTCGCCAAAGGCGAGCGCCGCCTTTGCGAGATGGCGCAGACCGCTGGCCGCAATGCCATCGTCATTGACAATCAGTATTTTTAATCTCTCTTTCATAGGCTCAGTCCAGCTTCTTCATATTCTGTGCGGCGATGCGCAGCATCAGCTTCTTGACGCCGACGCGCTCAAACTGCACCTCGATCAGGAAATCGCCGCCCATCGGTGTCATTTTTGTCAGCGTGCCGGTCCCGAAGGCCTTGTGCTCGACCCGATCCCCTTCCGCATAGCTCACAGCGGCAGCTGCGCTCTGGGACGGAGCGAGCGGCGGGGTCTTTTGCGGCCGCGGGCGTTCGCCGCCGCTCCGGCGGTAGGAATAACCGGCCCTGCGGCCGCTTTCATAGTCATCGCCGTAACTGTTATAGCCATAACCGCGCTTTTCGTTCTTCTTTTCCAGGGTTTCCTCCGGAATCTCGTCGACGAAGCGCGAGGGCTTATAGGCGTTCGTGCGCCCGAAAATCATACGCTGCCTGGCACAGCTGAGATGCAGGTGCTCCCTGGCGCGGGTGATCGCCACATAGCAGAGGCGGCGCTCCTCCTCCATCTCTTCCGGCTCGCCGATCGCGCGCTGGCCGGGGAAAATGCCCTCCTCCATGCCGACAATGAAGACCCTTGGGAACTCCAGCCCCTTGGCCGCGTGCATCGTCATCATCACGACGCTGTCGGCGTCGCGGTCATAGTTGTCGAGATCGGTGTACAGCGCCACATCGGCGAGGAAGCCAGAGAGCGTATTGTCCCCCGACTCCTTCTGGTAGCCGAGGATCGCGGACTTGAGCTCGCGCACGTTCTCGGCGCGGGTCGTGTCCTCTACGGTGTTCTTCTCCTCGAGCATGCGCAGATAGCCGGTGCGCGCCAGCACCTCATCCAGCAGGAGATCCGGCCCGGTCTCGGCGGACATGCGGTGCAGCTCGTCGATCAGGTTGGCGAGCTCGCGCATACGGATCGCGGCGCGGCTGAGTGACGGGAACTCGTCGGCCCGACGCAGGATCGCGCAGAGACTGCTCCCCTGCTCGCTCGCGAGCTCCTGGGCAATCTCGACGCTCCGGGCGCCGATGCCGCGCGGCGGATTGTTGATGATCCGCACAAGCCGCAGATCGTCGCTCGGCGTGTTGATCACACAGAGATAGGCCAGCACGTCCTTGACCTCAGCGCGGTCGAAGAAGCGCGTACCGCCGAAAATGCGGTACGGGATACCGCTGCGCTTGAATGCGTATTCCAGCTGGTTGGACTGGGCGTTCATACGGTAGAGCACAGCGTTATCGCGCCAATGCCCACCCTTGCCGTAGGCCGAGAGGATCGTGGAGGCGACATACTCGGCCTCCTCGTGCTCGTTGCCGGCATAGTAGAGCTGCAGCTTTTCGCCCGTCGAATGATCGGTCCACAGCGTTTTGCCCTTGCGTGTCCGGTTGCAGCTGATGACGGCGTTGGCCGCCTCTAAAATGTTGCCCGTGCTGCGGTAATTCTGCTCGAGGCGGATCGTGCGGCAGGACTTGTACTCGCTCTCGAAGGAGAGGATATTCTCGATCGTGGCGCCGCGGAATTTATAGATGCTCTGGTCGTCGTCACCGACGACGCAGATATTCTCCCAGCCGCCGGCCAGCGTTTTGGCGAGCAGATACTGCAGGTGATTGGTGTCCTGGTACTCATCGACCAACACATACTGGAAACGGCGCTGCCAGTAGGCGCAGACCTCGTCGTTTTCCAGCAGGAGCTTGACGGTAAAAAAGATCAGATCGTCAAAATCCATGGCACCGGCGGCGAACATACGGCGCATGTACTCGCTGTAGATCTCGCCCATATGGATCTTGCGCTTATCGCCGCTGCGGCGGGCCTCGTTCAGATACGCCGCCGCGCCGATTTGGGCATCCTTGGCCGCGCCGATCTCGGCGAGGATCGCGCGGTGGGAGAAGGTCTTTTCGTCGAGCTCCATATCCTTCACGATGTGTTTGATCAGGCTCTGGCTGTCAGAGCTGTCATAGATCGTGAAATCCGAGGGAAAGCCGAGCTTTTCGGCATCGCGGCGCAGGATGCGCACACAGGCCGAGTGGAAGGTGCAGGCCCAGATGTCGTTCGCCTCAGGGCCGATCTGGCGTTCAAGCCGCTCTTTCAGCTCGCCGGCCGCCTTGTTTGTAAAGGTGATCGCCAGGATGCGCCAGGGGGCCACGGGCTCAAGCGCGGCGGCGCTGCGGCCATCAGAGCCGCCATCCTCGATCGCGCGGAGCATTTCCTCGTCGGCATAGGGCGGCAGCTCGTTGGAGTCGCTGGCCCGGCCGTATTTCAGCAGGTTAGCAATGCGGTTGATTAGAACCGTGGTCTTGCCGCTTCCGGCACCGGCCAGGATCAGCAGCGGCCCCTCCGTGGCCATCACCGCCTCCAGCTGCCTGGGGTTCAAGTCGGGAAAGTCGGAGCGGATCAGCTTTTTGCGCGCTTCGACAAATCGGGTTTCAAAATCAGTCATCATGCGTCGTATTCTAACACATCCCGCCGTACATGACAAGAAAAAATCACCGTACCCTGATTCATGGTACGGTGATTTCAAGAGTCCTGCAGAGCCGTACGCAGGGCCTCGAGAGCTCTTCTCTCGACGCGCGAAACCTGCACCTGACTGACATGCAGGACCTTGGCACAGTTTTGCTGGGTCATGCCGTGGTAAAAGCGCAGACAGACGACCTGTCGCTCCCGCTCGGGCAGCTGTTCAATGGCGGCGCGAAGGGCCACCTGCTCGACCATGCGCTCCTCGGCCTGATAGTCACCGAGCACGAGCTCCAGCGTAAAACCCTCCTCCCCTGCCGGGCGCTGCAGACTCTCCAGCGGGCCGGTGGCGGTCTCGATCAGGGCGATATCCTCGCTGCTGACGCCGGTCTCATGGCTGAGCTCCGTAACGGTCGGCTCGTGGCCGAGCTTTTGCTCCAGGGCCGTGCGCGCTGCATGCAGCTGGGCTGCCTGCTCCTTGATGCTGCGGCTGACCTTCACCGCGCCGTCGTCGCGCAAAAAGCGTCGGATCTCGCCGGCGATTTTCGGCACGGCGTAGGTCGAGAACTGAGTACCGAAGCCGGTATCAAAGCCCTCGACAGCCTTCAGAAAGCCGACACAGCCCAACTGAAAAAGGTCGTCCGGGTCGACCCCGCGACCGAAAAAACGACGCGCGATGCTCCAGATCAGTCCGGCGTTCTCCTCCACCAGCCGCCCGGCGGCCTCGCGATCCCCGCTCTGTGCCTCGCGGATCGACGCAAACAGTACCTCGCTCACTTTCCGGTGATCCGCGGACGGATCGTCCGCCGCATCACGACCGTCGTCCCCTTTCCCGGAGACGAGCGCACCCGAAGGCTGTCCATGAAGCTCTGCATGATCGTAAAGCCCATGCCGCTGCGCTCCTCGCCGCCGGTGGTATAGAGCGGCTTCATGGCCTCCTCTATGTTTTCGATGCCGCACCCCCAGTCGCGCACCGTGATCTCAAGCGTGTCGCGCTCCAGAATTCGCAGCTTCATGCCGATCTGGCCGATCGAATCCGGGTAGGCGTGGACGATGGCATTGGTCACGGCCTCGCTGACGGCCGTCTTGAGATCGCCGAGCTCCTCCACGGTCGGGTCGAGCTGGATCGCAAAGGCCGCGGCCGCCGTGCGCGCGAAGGACTCGTTGACGCTCTTGCTGGGAAATTCCAGTCGAATGATGTTAACGGTATTCAACGCAAACCTCCTATGTTTCCGCTGGTCACGGGGACCAGGCGGTCGATGCACGCAGCGTCCAGCACGCGCTGAACCTGCGGCGAGGGACACTCGATCCAGATCCGCCCGCTGAGAGACTGCATCCGGTATCTTGCCCGCGCGATCACAGCGATGCCCGAGGAGTCCATAAAGCTCAGGCCGGATAGATCGAGCACGCAGTCGCGCGGCAGGAACTCGTCCAGCAGCTCGCCAATGCCGTGGATAGCCTCGCCCGCCGCGTGATGGTCGAGCTCGCCGGACAGGTAGACCGTCAATCGCCCCCTGTCATAGGCGCTCGTAATTGTCATAGATTTCTCCCTCCCTGTCGGCCGCGCCGATAATCCCGTTATCTGCGCCTTGCCGTTACAAAAAATAGCACTGCATCCGAAAAATGCAGTGCTATTGTAACTCTGTTCGATTGTAAAAGCTGTCGAATCAACTGAGGCTTTCCAGACTGGCCTTGAGATTTTCAATCAAAGCCTCGAGCTTGGCCTTCTTTTCGCGCTCGGCGTTGACGACGGCCTCAGGCGCGCGGGTGACAAAGTTCTGGTTGGAAAGCTTGCCGATCTGGCCTTGCAGCTGCTTTTCAGCGTTGGCAAGCTCCTTGCGGACGCGCTCGCGCTCTTTCTCGAGATCAACAAGCTCGGCCATCGGCATGAACATGCGGGCGTTGTCGGTGACAACCGAGACCATGCCGGCCGTATCCGCCGGGGCTTCATCCACAACAGCCACGCTGCTGGCGTAGGCCAGCTTGCAGATATAGTCGGTTCCGGCCTCGAACGCGGCCTTCTTGTCTGTCGCGATGATCAGATGGGCCTTGCGGGAGGGCGGCACGTTCATCTCGCTGCGGCGGGCGCGGACAGCCTTGATCGCGTCCATGACCATCTCAAAGTTGGTCTCGTCCTCGGGGAAGCTGAGCGCCTCGCGGAACTTCGGATAGCTCTCAATCATCAGCGCCTCGCCCTCGTGCGGCAGCGCCTGCCAGATTTCCTCGCTGATAAAGGGCATGAACGGGTGGACGAGCTTCAAAATCTCCGTCAGCACGTACAGCAGCACCTTCTGCGCCGCAAGCTTGCTCTCGGCGTTGTCGCCGTTGAGGCGGGGCTTGGTCAGCTCGATGTACCAGTCGCAGTAGGTGTCCCAGATAAAGTCGTAGAGCTTTCCGAGTGCGATACCAAGCTCAAAGCTTTCGATGTTGTCCGTAACTTCCTTTACCAGCCTGTTGCAGCGGGAAAGTACCCACTTGTCCTCGATAGGAAGCTCTGCGGGCAGCTCCGCCTTCTCCATGTCATCGGGAAGATTCATCAGAATGTAGCGGGAAGCGTTCCACAGCTTGTTTGCGAAGTTGCGCGCCGAAGTTACCTTTGCAACTGTCCAGCGCATATCGTTTCCGGGGCTGTTGCCCGTTACAAGCGCAAATCTCAGCGCGTCAGCACCGTACTGGTCTATTATCCCCAGCGGGTCAACGCCGTTGCCCAGAGACTTCGACATCTTCCGTCCAAGCTCGTCGCGCACAAGTCCGTGGATAAGAACGTGCTCGAAGGGCTTCTGACCGGTGTGCTCCAGCGCGGAGAATATCATTCTCGATACCCAGAACGAGATTATGTCGTATCCGGTAACGAGTGTGTTTGTGGGGTAGAAATACTTGAAATCCTCGGTCTCGTTCGGCCAGCCGAGTGTTGAGAACGGCCAGAGTGCCGAGCTGAACCATGTATCAAGAGTGTCCTCGTCCTGCTTCATGGGCTTGCCGCACTTCGGGCATACGCTTACGGGCGTTTCGCTGATAACTTCGTGCTTGCAGTCCTCATTCGTGCAGTAGTATGCGGGAATGCGGTGACCCCACCAGAGCTGGCGGG
>CACXDT010000167.1 GCA_902766405.1 Oscillospiraceae bacterium | reverse complement strand
TATACATAAATCCCAGGCAAATTCGCAGCATTCTGCGTCTTCGCTTGGGATTTATGTACAATTGGAGTCTGTATCGCCGGGACGCCGATGGCGGCGTCCCCTACGGTCAATGCTTACTCTTTCTCCGCCGTGTTCTTTTTGAACACCCAGGTTTTCTGGATAAAATAGCTCGCGATGAACAGCAGCGCGTCGATGACGATCTTCACCAGCGTCGAGAGCGTCGGCTCGGTGACACCGAGGAGATTGTCTGCAAGCGTCAGCAGTCCGGCGGATACCAGCATCTGCGGCACGGCCAGGCAGTAGTATTTCACCAGGGCTTTGCCGTAGTTCCCGGTATTCTCAAACACCAGGCAGTTGTTGCAGTTGAAGTTGAAAAACGACGAGATCGCGCGGGCCAGGGCCGTACACACGGCGTCGGCCCCGGCGCCGAGACGGGAGGCCAGCAATGTCTTGAACAGCAGGAAAAAGCCGTTGTCGATGACCCACGAGCCGCCCGAGGCGATCGCATACCTGACAATCTGAGGGAGTTTCTTCATCGCTCAGTGCCGCCCGAACTTGAATTTGAACATGATTTTCGCGATCCGCAGGGAATCCTTGACAGCGTTGTAGTGCGAGCTGTAGTCCTCCTCGTCGTAGACAGTCGTGATCTTCTGCTCGACCCAGCGGATGCCGGAGCGCTTCATCTGTAAAATCATATTGGTCTCGTACTCGAAGCGGTCGCCCTCGATGGCGCACATCGTCTCCAGCAGCGAGCGCGGGATCGCGCGCAGGCCGGTCTGCGTGTCGCTGATGCGGATGCCGAACATCACGCGGAAGAAGCGGTTGGTGGTCTTGTTGCCGGCCACGCTGCGCGGCGGGACATTCGGCTGGTCAAAGTCGCGGCAGCCGAGGACGACGGTGTCGCCCTCGCGCAGCATCCGCTCGCCGCAGGCGATGATATCGTCGGTCAGGTGCTGGCCGTCGCCGTCGATCGTGATGACGCCGAGCACGTCCGGCATGTGGTCGAGCACATAGCGGAAGGCCGTTTTCAGCGCGCAGCCCTTGCCGCGGTTGTAGCCGTGGTGCAGCACCGTGACAGCGTCGTACTGCTCGGCCTCGGTAAAATACGGCTGGTGGTCGCCGTCGCTGCCGTCGTCCACCATAACGATCCGCTGAAAGCCCTTTTCGACAAGCCCCTGCAGCACAGCGCGGATCTTTTTATCCGGGTCCAGGCTCGGCAGCACGATGGCCAGCGCCTCCTGGGCCCTGATCGGTTCAGACATATCTGTTTCTCCTTCTTAATATGTGTACAGCTCGGTGGCCAGCAGGCCGCTGCCGCCCTGCGAGAGGATCACCTGCGCGTTGTTGACGGTCGAGACCTGGCCCTGGTTGCCGATGGTGTTGAGTGTGTAGGTGATATCGGCCATCAGATAGCCGTTGCCGAAGTCGACAAAGCGGTTATAGGTGATGCCCGTCACCTCGTCGCCCTTGCTGTGGGCATAGTGCTGGCCGGCGATGTTGCCCTGGACGCGCAGGTCGATGTCGCTGCCGGCGACCACAAACTTCTTGAAGCGGTTGTAGTTGTCATACTCGGCGTGGTTGCTGTTCGACAGGCAGCGCACATAGGCCTCGAGGAAGCCGGGGATGAAGTCCTGGGCGCGCTGGCGCTGCTCGGCCGTGGTGGTGCTGTTTAAGAAAAGATCGTCGTTGAAATCGGCATCCACCGGCACCAGAGCGCCGGTTTGGTCATAGACCTCAAAGCCAGCCTCGCCCACGACGTTTTCCAGCTTGTACGTGCGCTTGAGCGGCAGACTGTAGAGACTGTTGCCGTAAAAGTCCTTGAGATAGCGGTACTCGATGCCCTCCTTCTCGACATAGCTCTGATCGAGCCGCGTGCCGTTGACGACAACGCTCCAGTTGTCGGGGACCGTGATACTGTCGGAGCTCAGGAGCCACACAAAGTCGAAGCTCTCCTCGCTGACGACCCACGGCGACATGCCGAAGCGGCCCTCGCCCGACGGCACCAGCACCACACGGCCGACCGTATGGCCGTTGGCCTGCAGCATATAGACCTGCTGCGTGTCATTGCATTCGGCGGCCTTGCGCGCGTAGCTGAGCTCGCCCGCGAGCACCTCGGCGATGGCCCGGCGGCTGTTGCCGGTGTTCAGTACCTCGCTGTCGAGCGTGGCGGCGAAGCTCTGCGCGATCGTGTCGATGTGCTCGTCGTTGAAGCTCTGCAGATAGCTGTCCATCGTATGGCGGGGCTGGCTGGCCTCGTAGGCCGAGAGGAAATCCGCCAATACGCGCAGGCCGATCAACAGTGCCATAATGAAGATCAGGGCATAGACCAGCATGCCGAGTGCAAAGCTGTTGCCGCGCTTTCCGCTTTTTCTCTCAGCCATTGACGCTCGCCCCCTTCTTCAGCACCAGGAAGGACGTGGGGATATCGCGCACGCCGATCACGTAGGCCTTGTTGTTCAGGTAATCTCCCTGATACCACATCAGCGACGAGGAGCCGCCGTCCAGATTATAGGCGTTCACCGCGCCGTAGCGCAGCATGATTTCCATCAGGTCGGAGAAGCTGGCGCCGAGAGACGTGGCCTGGCGCCCGTCGATGACAAGCATCAGCACGGCCCCGTCCGAGCGCTGGCCGATGGCCGTGCGCGGGTTGAAGCCGCCGGTATAGTCGTCGGCCAGGGCGGCCTCGCCGTTGACCACCAGGGCCGGGCCGAAGCTCGCACCGTACTGGATGTTGGCCGCCTCGATCTCGGCTTGGCTGTTGCAGATGTGCATGATATAATTGTCGTCGAAGCCGACAAAGCCCTTGCGCAGCCCAAACTCGGCATAGTAGCGCTGGCCGTTGAAGACGACGATCGAATCGGGCGTGCTGCCGTCGCCGAAGCCGTCGGGGTCGTAGAAGCCGCCGGCGTTGATGCCGGCCACGGCGTCGTAATACGCGACAAGCTCGGCCACGGTGTAGCCCTCGCGGCCGAAGGACGTGGGTACCGAGCCCATGATGACGCGGCTTGGATCCAGCACTACCATCATATAGCCGTTATAGCCCGCGCCGCGCACGGGATCGACGATGATGCCGTCGCCGTCCTCGTCCACGAGCCCCCAGGCATCAGCGGCAGGGCTGTCGCTCCCGCTCTCCGCCTGCTTATCGCTGTTGATGGTGACAAGCGTGGTGTCGGTCTCGACATACTCGGCCTCCTGCTGGCGCGCGTCGATGGCCGCGATCTCCTCGTCGGTCAAAAACCAGTTGGCCAGAAAGCCGATCGCGCTGGTCTCCCTGACCGAGAGGACAAAGCGATCGCGCGCCGTCTGTGAGGGGCCCCTGGTCACGACGTACATGGCGCCGTACAGCGCCAGCACGACCAGCAGCAGCGTCTCCACTATGATCAACAGCACCTTCAGCACCGCGCCGAGGGCTGAATGGGAACGGTGTATTTTTTTCCCGGTCTGCACCGGCATCGCCTCCGTTTTCCGAGAGGTCTCGGTCCTCCCGCGCTGCGGCTTCCGTCGCGCACGGGGTTATATATTTTAACATACCATGCGAAACAGCACAAGTGTCAATCGACAAAAACCGTGAACGGCGCGTGAATTTAGGGTACTGTTCCGTCCCTGACGGGACTAACGGGAAAGTCAGACTGCAGACAAACCCAAGAACAGAAAAGAGAAAGACAAGCGTGCAGCGTATGGAGCGCGAGGTTTGCGTCCACCGCGGTGCTGTTTGTCAGTATATTTTGACTGTGGGGCGGTAGCCGCTGTCGGCGGCTGCCGCTATGTCATCTTCGTTCACTGTGATCATGAGGTTTTCGTCGATCTCCACCGCGCAGCTAAACTGCGCCGCTGACCCGCCCTCCTCCCAGGGTCTGGCATAGGTGAAGGTCAACTGTACCGTGCCGGGCGCCCGCGGCGTCAGCAGGAAGCGCTGCCGGCCGCCCGCGCCGCTCACAGGGCCGGATCTCGGCTCGGCCAGATAATCGCTCTGCACCGCAAACAGCTCCTGATCCTGCGCGGCTTCCCATTGAAAACCGGTCGTCGGGTTGGACTTCACGGTCAGCGCCAGCGTCTGGCCGGTCACAACCTCGCCGGTCCAGTCGATGATCCCACCGAACTCGTATAGGTTTACATAACCCATCTTGACCAGCTTTTCCGCCGCCTGCTTCGAGCGGTTCCCGCTGCGGCAGTAGATCAGGATGATCTGGTCAAGGTTCGGCAGCTCCTCCGGCCGCTCGGTATCGATGCTCTCATTCGGGATGCAGATCGCGCCGGGGATATGCCCGCCCTCGTACTCGTCGAGCCGGCGGACATCCACGACCACGTGGCCGTCGTCCTGCGCCATCATCTGCTTGGCGGTCTCCTGGTCGATCTGTCGATAGCCGCTCTTCGCCCTTGGCGCGTCAAGCTTCAGCCCGCCCGCCGTACAGCCTGTCAGAAGCAGTAAGGCCAGCAGAAGCAGCGCCGCGCTGTCGGCTGTGAGACGGCGTTCCACCGTTTCCCAGCTCAGCTCCGGATGACGCGCCATGTTCTCCCGGAATCTTTGTTTCCGTATTTCTATCATCGCTTTTCACTCCCATCCCATTTTTCAATCCCTCGACTGTATTTCATATAGTAACCCATCCTTTGCAAAAAATCCACAGATTTCACGGAGGAAAACTCGACGGTATCGGAAAGATATCCCGTATGAGGGATCAGATCACACGAAAATGCCTTTACAAAGGACGATGAACTATATATACTTGTGATATAAATAGGACAATCGCGCATATTTCCCAGGTTTAGTCAAATCGTAACTGTTCAGCCCCTTGCGGGGGCTGAACAGTTAGAGGGGAAGCACGGCGCTGCGCGCACTCGCTTGCGTGAGTCGCTCGCACAC
>CACXDT010000166.1 GCA_902766405.1 Oscillospiraceae bacterium | reverse complement strand
CACTTTTTCGCAGGAATACTTTGTGTATTGCAAGAAAAAGTGACGAAATCAGGGCGCGGTTTTTCCGGAAGATGCCGCAGGCGTATTTTGCGGTGTTGCCCTAAAAAAAAAGCGATGACCCTTGACTGCCGGTTTCGTAATCCTAACAGTCAAGGGTCATCCATGATTCTTAATATCTAACATCATTTTTAACCTCACTTTCTTTTGTTTTGGACTGCCATGCCGCTTTGCTCGACCGACTTTTCACCATTCAAGCAAGTACTTAGTCAAGGAACAGACAATTCATCGGGAGCATGCGTCCTGCAGCCGGCGGTGCTCTGCTGATGTTATACAGAGCTTATGAAGTTGTACATGGGAATCATCCCTTTCTGGGGATAGAATACCAGAAACAACGGGCTTTTGCAATTCGCGAAACACACGAAAAACGGACGCAGAATTTGGGTAAAACACAGAAAAGCGGCCGTCTGTCTTGACGCCGCCGCACGGTTTTGCTATAATTATGACTGTTGGGGCTTTCGTTTCCCCGGCTTTTTTATTTTTTCTTCCGCAGAAAGCGATGACCCTTGACCGTCCGTTCCGTTTCGTCGACAGTCAAGGGTCATCTATGATTTTTATTATCTAACATCCTTGGGTAACCTCTCTTTCTTTGGGCTGAGCCGCCTGTACATATTCGCACAGCTGACATTCACTTTTTGACGCATTCCGTCATGTCTCATAGGTGAGACCAACCTGTTGTCAGGGGCTGATGACTGCGGCTGAAGGTTTTGTTCCGGTGTTCCGATCCGGAACTGTCTTTCTTCTTCTCTCTGGCTACAGTATAGCAGATACCGGCCGCTTTTTCAATGCGCAGAAAGCACGAAATCGACAAGTCAAAATTGGGCAAAAAAGAGAATACGTCAGTATATATTGTAGGGGCGGCTACCAGCCGCCCGGCACAGAAATAAATCATAACGTGAAAAGACTGGGCGAATTCGTATGATTGTGATCGCTCGAACTCGCCCAGCATTTCTGTGTGTATGAAATATTACCGCGCGGGCGGCTAATAGCCGCCCCTACGGCATATACGGACCATCATCGCCGAGACAAGAGAATGCCTGTTCTCCTCCTCTCGATCACAAACATTTATAGCTCATCACCGAGCCGTGCGTCGAGTTAGGCTCTTTCTTGGCCTTATATTGGTTCGGAAAGGCGTCGATCAGCGAGGACAGCTTCGAAAAGCCGTAGGTACGGGTGTCGAAATCGGGCTTGGCGCGCTTGAGGAACTGCCCGGCCAGACTTGTCAGGGCATAGCCGTCGTCGTCCTGGAATTTGTCCCAGGCCGTGCGCAGCAGGGTATGGATCTCGTCGATGTCCTCGGCCTTGGCAACAGCCTCCTCCTCGGCGGCCTGGGCCTTGGTCTTGCGAGCTTTTTTGGCGCTCTTGGCCGACTGTACGGCTGTCGGTGTCTTCGCCGCGCCCTGAGCCTTGGCGGTGGCCGCGGCCTTCACCGGCGTGCCGAGGTTTTCAAGGAAGATGAACTCGTCGCAGCTCTTGCGGAAGGCCTCGGGCGTCTTCTTCTCGCCCACGCCGACCACGTAGACGCCCTTCTCGCGCAGGTGGATGGCGAGCGGCGTATAGTCGCTGTCGCTCGCGACGATGACAAAGCCGTCGTACATCTCGGTGTGCAGCAGCTCCACCGTGTCGATCACCAGGGCCATATCGGTGGCGTTCTTGCCGGTGACATAGTCGAACTGCTGTTCGGGCTTGATGGCCAGACGCTTGATCTCGCTCTCCCAGCGCTTCAGATTGTCCTTTTTCCAGTTGCCGTAGGCGCGCTTGACAACAATGCGCCCCAGGGTGTTGACCTCCTGGATCACAAGCTCGAGCTTGGCGAGCTGGGTGTTGTCGGCGTCGATCAGCATAGCGATTTTTTGCAGATTATCCATAAACCGTCCTTATCATTTATCCTGTCTTTGATTGCCGGGAAAACCGACCGGAACACAGTTTACCGTTTTCTGCGCCTTGCGTCAAGAGAGAGCGCACATTTTTTATCCGATATCGCCCGTGATTGTTTGAATTTTGATTGCTTTTTCATCCTGACCATGGTATATTGTGGAGTAAGAACCTGGCACAAATAAACCGGAGAAGATCCTTCAACTGCGGCTTTGCCTCCGCTCAGAATGACAGCGTAGTTGAAGCCAACATCAAGAATTTTGCGTAGATTCACATCAATCAGTGACCTGATCGGAAGGAGACACATCCATGATCGAGATCCGCAGTGTGACGATTCCCGAGCTGTCTGACGAGCGGCGGAATCTCTACATCTATCTGCCTGCGGCCGCCCAACGCGAGCCGGAGCGCCGTTACCCGGTGCTGTATATGTTTGACGGACACAACGTCTTTTATGACTCCCACGCCACCTACGGCCGGAGCTGGCGCCTGGGCGAGTATCTCGACAGCACCGATACGCCGCTGATCGTGGCCGCGATCGAGTGCAGCCATCTGCCCAGCGCGCGCATCAGTGAGTATGCCCCCTTCAGCTTCCGCGACAGCGAGCTCGGCGATGTCACGGGGCGCGGCCATCTGACCGTTGAGTGGATCGTAAACGTCATGAAGCCGCTGATCGACAGCGCGTATCCGACGCTGCCCGACCGCTCGCACACCTTTATCGCCGGCAGCTCGATGGGCGGACTGATGAGCCTGTACGCCGTCAGCGAGTACAACCGTGTTTTCTCCCGCTGCGCGGCGCTCTCGCCGTCGATCATCTTCGGTGAACGGGCGCTGGATGCGTGCCTGCGGAATGCAGTTCTCTCCGACGGCACAGTCGTATACATGGATTACGGCGAGCAGGAGCTCGGTTTTGCCGATACCGCCGCGCGCTGGCGCAGCGTCAGCAGTCTGCTGCTGCGCAAAAACGTGCTGCTGACGGCGCGGATCGTCCCCGGTGGCCAGCACTGCGAGGCCAGCTGGGAGCGGCAGGAGCCCTTTTTCATTCCCACGCTGCTCTATCAATGATAACGCTGAAAAACAGGAGGACATACAATGGAAATTCGGTATGACAAGTGGTACAGCAGCTCGCTCGGCCGCGAGATGGAGCTGAAAACCTACGGCGAGCGCGGCAAGCCTGTGCTCTATATCCCCTGCCAGAACGGCCGGTTTTATGATTTTGAAAACTTCAAGATGCTCGACGCCTGGGCCCCCTTTATCGAGCAGGGCATGGTATGGGTCATCTCGGTCGACACGATCGACAGCGAGACCTGGTCGAACAAGAGCGGCAACCCCTATCTGCGCATCCGCCGGCACGAGCAGTGGGTGCAGTACCTGCTGAAGGAGGTCGTGCCCTATATCCACTCGCTGCAGCGCTCGCGCGGCCAGGCCGAGAGCGGCGTGATGGCCTTCGGCTGCTCGCTGGGTGCGACGCACGCCACGAACCTCTACTTCCGCTTCCCCGAGAGCTTTGATATGCTGCTGGCCCTCTCCGGCATCTACGACGCGGCCTATGGCTTCGACGGCTACATGGACGAGCTGGTGTATTATAACTCCCCGCTGCACTACCTGCCGAACATGCCGCTCGACCACCCGTATATGGCGCTTTATCAAAAGAACAAGGCCGTCATCTGTGTCGGCCAGGGCAACTGGGAGCTGCCGGACTCCACGCGCAGCCTCAAGTCCATCCTCGAGGGGAAGGGCATTCCCGCCTGGGTCGACCTCTGGGGCTACGACGTATCGCACGACTGGCCCTGGTGGTTCAAGCAGGTGGCCTACTTTGTGCCGAAGTTCTTCGAAGACGAGCCCGCGGAGGATCCTGCCCCCGAAGCCGCCCCGAAAGCCAAAACTGTCACCAGGCGCCGCAGAAAGGCCAAAGCGTGATTCTCAGGAGCGTACCCCACAAAAAAAGAGGACTTATCCCATGAAAAACCTTATCTTTATTTCCCCGAACTTCCCCTCGAACTACTGGCACTTCTGCCGTGAGGTGAAAAACAACGGCATGAACGTGCTCGGCATCGGTGATCAGCCCTACGACGAGCTGACCGACGAACAGCGCGGCAGCATGACCGAGTATTACAAGGTCGGCACGCTGATGGACTACGACCAGGTGTACCGCGCCGTGGCCTTTTTCGCGTTCAAATACGGCCGCATCGACTATCTCGAATCCAACAATGAATTCTGGCTGGAGCAGGACGCCCGGCTGCGCGACGATTTCCACATCAGGAGCGGCTTCCGCAGCGCGGACATGCCCCGCATCCGCTACAAGTCCGGCATGAAGGAATATTACCGGCGCGCCGGCATCCCCACGGCCCGCTGGCACATGGTGGACGACTTTGACAGCTGCCGCGCCTTCATCGACGAGGTCGGCTACCCCGTCATCGTCAAGCCGGACAACGGCGTCGGCGCCAACGACACCTGGAAGCTCTGCACCGACACACAGCTCAACGACTTTCTGGCGCGCTGGGATGAACACACGCCCTATATCATGGAGGAGTTTATCGACGCCGAGGTCAACTCCTATGACGCGATCTACAACGCCGAGGGCGAGCCGATCTTCGAGACCGGCAACGTCACGCCGGACTCGATCATGGACATCGTCAACAACGACGGCAACAGTGTCTACTATATCCGTAAGCATCTGCCCGACGACATTCTCAACGCCGGCCGCGCCACAGCCAGGGCCTTCGGCGTGAAAAGCCGCTTCATTCACTTTGAGTTCTTCCGCCTCAAGAGCGATCAGTACATCGGCAAGACGGGCGATCTGGTGGCGCTCGAGGTGAACATGCGGCCCTCCGGCGGCTTCAGCCCCGACATGATGAACTTTGCCCACAGCACCGACGTGTACAAGATCTGGGCGGACATGATGGCCTATGACAAGACCGATATGCCCCTGGGCAGCCACGCCTACTGTGCTTTCGTCGGCCGCCGGGACGGCAAACACTTCGTCATGGATCATGATTCACTGATGGAAAAGTACGGCGAGAATATGTGTCTCGTCACGCGCATCCCGAAGGCCCTCTCCCCGGCCATGGGCGATATGGCCTATATGGCCGCGTTCTTCAGCCGCCGCGAGATGGACGCCTTCTACAGCGACGCGCTCGCCGAGGAGAGCGTGATCGAGGTCGATGCCGCACCGGCGGAGGAAGCCTGATTCCTTTGGAATCATTACCGGAAGCATCGCAGGGGCGGCTATACCCCGCAGGGCACGCAGTTAGCCGCCCGGTGAAAAAAGCCATAAATATGGTAAAAACCTGGGCGAGTTCGTATCAACGCAGTACGAACTCGTCCAGGTTTATTCATGTATATCATACTGATATCTAATAGAAATCTCGGATTCTTTCCGGCCAGAATTGCGCCATGCTTCGTTGAAGCCCTTGACCATATATGTCCAT
>CACXDT010000165.1 GCA_902766405.1 Oscillospiraceae bacterium | reverse complement strand
GCGCATGGGCAAGGGCACGCTGGCCCTGCTGGACCGCATGTTCGACAAGGGCGAGGCCGAGCCCACGATCATCGTCTGCCCCACGTTCTACTCCTTTGAGGGCGAGGGCGAGCAGTATGTGTTCGCCAGCGGCGCCTGGCCCGTGTACTTCTGGGAAGAGCTGCGCAACGACGTGATCCCGCTCATCGAGACCACCTATCACACCTACGCCCACGGCGATGTGAGCGAGGAGAATCTCCGTGCCACGCGCGAGCACCGCGCCTTTGCCGGTTTCTCGATGGGTTCGGCCACCTCGCTGCAGTCCGCGTTCATCCACTGCTTTGATATTCTCGCCTACATCGGCTCCTACTCCGGCTCGCTGACCCCGGCCGAAAAGCTCGAGGACGCGCTCAACAGCGAGGAATACAAGGATCTGCCCGTCAAATTCTGGTACAACGGCAGCGGCAGCGCCGACATGGCGCATGACGAGCACCAGCTCATGGCCTCTCAGGTGCTCTCGGATATGCCCGAGCGCTTCACCGACGGCGAGAACTACTGCTGGGTCGAATTCAAGGGCGGCACGCACGCCTACAACTGCTGGCTGCCGCATCTGTACAACTGCCTGCGCGTGTTCTTCAAGTAAGTCAGATACGGTATTGCCTCAATAACATGGCAGACGGTTCCCCGTTCAGCGTTTAAAGCGGGGAACCGTCTGCTGTTTTGTTTCATCACGCGCCGATGAACTCGCCCTCACAGACCGTGACGGCGGGCCCGGTGAGAAAGATATCGCGCACGGCGCCGTCTTTTTCGGTCAGCGCGACCTCGAGCGTGCCGCCGGGGAAATCCAGCGTCACATCGCCGTCGGCATGGCCGAGTACGCGCAGCGCGGCGGCCGTGCTGCCGGCGCCGGTGCCGCAGGAGAGCGTGAAATCCTCGACCCCGCGCTCGAAGGTGATCGCCTTCACGCGGTTTGGCCCGGCATGGCGCCAGAAGGTGACATTCGCGCCGCGCGGAAAGGCGCCGTTTGAGCGAACCAGTGCGCCTGTATCAAAGAGCTCGCGCCTCCCGAGCCGATCCCAGTCCTCCCAGTGCAGCACGGCGTGGGGGATGCCGGGGTTGCCGAGCTCGATGTAAAAGCAATCCAGACGCCGCTCCTTCACATACAGCTCAACATGGGGGCGGATCACGCTCGGGTCGTTCAGGCGCACGCGGTAGCGGTCGGCCGCGAGACGGTGGCCCGTCACCGGTCCGGCCGCGGTCTCGATGCGCTGATCGTCGCCGGCCAGCCCATGGTCATACACATAGCGGCAGATGCAGCGCGCGCCGTTGCCGCACATCTCACCCCGGCTGCCGTCGGCGTTCAGAAAAACCATGGCGATATCCCCGTGGGCGCGCGGCCGCTCCACGACCATCAGGCCGTCGGCCCCGATCGAGACCCGCCTTGCGCAGAGCCGCCGCGCCAGGGCGGCGTATTGCTCTTCGCGGAGCTGTCCGTCCCGGTTATCCAGCAGCACGAAGTCGTTCCCGGCTCCGTGCATTTTAATATAGTGCATAGGCCCTTCCTTACTCCACCATGTTGTCCTCGGCCGGCATTTCGGACGCCGTCTGGCCCCGGCCCGTGGGCGTGGCTCCGAAGAGCTTGCCGTAGGCCCGCGAAAAGGCCGAATAGCTCTTGAAGCCGCAGGCAAAGCAGGCGCCGGTGGCGCTCTCCCCGTTTCCGATCAGCTCGCGCGCCAGCAGCAGCCGCTTGTCCGACAGGTAGGTGTGGATCGAGATCCCCGCCTCCTCGCGAAAACGGCGCATCATGTGGTATTTGCTGATATAAAACCGCGCCGCCAGCTCGTCGATCGAGATGTCGGCCGTCAGGTTTTCATCGAGATAGCGTAAAATCTCCAGGATCTTGCCGTCCCGCGGCGCAACCGGCCCCGGCAGCTCGTTGCCGCCGCGCCGGAGCTCACGCGCGAGCTCGACGATCGCGCGCACGAGCAGGCAGCGCGAGGCGATCACGCGCCCCGGCGCGTCGCCCGCCAGCTCCTTTTCGAGCCCCAGCAGCAGCGCGAGGAAGCCGCGGCGAAACTCCGTGCCCGCGCGCAGCACGTGGCCGCGCTCGCCGGAGAAGGCGTCCTCTAACGGAAAGCTCTCGTCCGAGTTCTGCTGTAAAAATTCCGGGGAGAGGTACAGGATCACACGCTCGTAGGGCTGCCCCTGGGCAAATTCCGGCTTGTGGACGCTCAATGCGCCAACCAGCACGATGTCGCCGGGCTGCAGCGCGTAGCGCCGCCCTTCGATCACATAGCCGCCGCTGCCCGAGAGCAGGAAGACCAGCTTGTGGAATTCGTGATAGTGGTAGCCCACGTCGGTTCCGCGGTCGTCCTTGAGGTGGAACAGGCGGAAATCCTCGAGCAGGTACCCTCGTTTTTCGTAACTGTCCTCCATGCGTCAGCCTCCCGCGCGTTTCTGCAGAGTTTCATTGCGTGCCCCTATCATAACAGCGCGCGAGTGAAAAATCAATGGGCACGATCGCGCAGAGCTGCTCTTGCGGTGCTGTTTTATCAAAACGGGCAATAGAAATAGGATTAGGGGCTGTGAAAAAAGTCGGAAATTGTGGTTTCTATCGTAGGGGCGCTTCACGAAGCGCCCGTGCTGTGCATTTATTATTTTGCAGTAATAGTGGGCGAATTCGTAATATTTCCTGCGGATTCGCCCACTATTTGCAAAGATTAATATTCTTTTCCTGTGAAAATCCCGTTCTCACCGTAGGGGTCGGCGTCCTCGACGACCCG
>CACXDT010000164.1 GCA_902766405.1 Oscillospiraceae bacterium | reverse complement strand
ATCGTCGAAGAGCTCTACGTCGACGACGCGGTGGACATGATGGAGGAGCTGCCCGCGAACGTGGTCAAGCGCGTGATGCGCGCCGCCACGCCGCAGACCCGCGACCTCATCAACCAGTACCTCAACTACCCGGAAAACTCCGCCGGAAGCATCATGACCGCGGAGTTCGTCGACCTGAAAAAGTACATGAGCGTCAAGGACGCCTTCGCCCGCATCCGCCGCATCGGCGAGGACAAGGAGACGATCTACATCTGCTTTGTCACCAACGCCCAGCGGAAGCTTGAGGGCGTGGTCACGGTGAAGGATCTGCTCCTGGCCGATCCGGATACGGAGATCGAAGCGCTGATGGACCGCAACGTGGTCTTCGCCTCGACGACCGAGGACCAGGAGAGCGTCTCGGAGAAGTTCTCGGACTACGACCTGATGGCGCTGCCGGTCGTCGATAAGGAAGGCCGCCTCGTCGGCATCGTCACCGTCGACGACGTCATCGACGTCATGGAGCAGGAGACCACCGAGGACATCGAAAAGATGGCCGGTATGCTGCCCTCCGACACGCCGTATTCCCGCACGCCGGTTCTGGATATCTGGAAAAACCGCATCCCCTGGCTGCTGTTCCTGATGCTCTCCGCCACCTTCACCAGCATGATCCTGACCAATTTCGAGGGGATGCTGGCCGTCGTGCCGGCGCTTGTGGCCTTTATCCCGATGCTGATGGGCACCGGCGGCAACTCGGGCGCGCAGGCCTCGACGGCTGTGATCCGCAGCCTGTCGCTCGGCGATATCGAGCCGCGCGACGCGCTGAAGGTCATGTGGAAGGAGTGGCGCGTGGCGCTGCTGTGCGGCGCGACGCTCTCGCTGGTGAACTTCGGCAAAATGCTGCTGGTCGACGGGCTGCTGCTGCAAAACGACGGTGTGACCGTCTGGGTCGCGGCCACGGTCAGCCTCTCGATCCTGTTCATCGTCATGTTTGCCAAGGTCGTCGGCTCGCTGCTGCCGATCGCGGCCGAGAAGCTCGGCGTGGATCCGGCTGTCATGGCAAACCCCTTGATCTCGACCGTCACCGACGCGGTCAGTCTGCTGATCTATATCTATATTGCCAAGCTGATCCTGCATATATAAAAAAGGAACACTTATTCATGATAAAAGCTTTCAGACATGGCGCATCACTCGCACTCGCGCTGCTCCTTGCGGTGTTTCCGGCCGCCTGTACGGGGCGGAGCGCCGCTGCGGAGAACACGCTCGCGCCGCGCGGCCACGGAGGGGAGAGCGGCGTCTGTGCCCATGAGCGTCACGATACGGACACGCGCCGCTGCTCTGTATGCGGTGAGATCGTTCCCCATCACTATGTCGACGGGAGATGCACGCTCTGCGGTGAAAAGCCGGCTTTTGTCACCGGGACGCTGGACGCGCGTTTTTACGAGCCGGTGAGTGAAAACGCGGGACGCCTTGAGACCATCAGATACAAGGCTCTCCAGTGTGATTCGAAAAGAATTCTGCACAGGGCGATAACCGTCTATGTTCCGTATAACTACGATCCGGCGCAGAAATACGACGTTTTTCTGCTCCTCCACGGCCAGAACGGCAGGCGCGGTGCCTGGTTTGAGGAACTCCATGAGGAAAATGACCGGGTGACGGGCGGAAAAAACCTCTGCGACCATCTCTTTGCCGAGGGCTATCTCAGACCGATGCTCCTCGTGGCGATTGACACCTGTACCGGCAACACAATTAACCGATCTGAGCTTGGCGAGGCCCAGATTCGCTATGAACTGCGCCATGCGATTCTGCCGACGATCATTGAGAACTATTCTACCTACGCCGAGAGCGGCTCGTATGAGGACATCGTGGCTGCACGGGATCACTTCGGCATCGGCGGAGTCTCCAACGGATCACTGTATACCCAGTACGCCGGACTCATATCGAATCTGGAGCTCTTCAGCAATTATCTGTGCCTGTCCGGCTGCAACAACGCCCCTGCGCTGCGCGAGCGCCTTGACGCCGACGCGAAGGACCGCTACCCGGTCCATATGTATTTCACCGGCGCTGGAGACGAGGATTATTCACTGGAAAAGATCAATGTGGGCTACGAAATCCTGATCGAGAGCGACTCGCCGCTCAAGGACGGACAAAACGCCTTCCGTGTGATCGTCGAGGGGGAGCACGAGTGGTGTACATGGTTTACCGAGCTGTATAACGCCCTGCCCCTCATGTTTCCCTAAGGCAACACCGCACAATAAGCCTGCAGCATCTTCCGGAAAAACCGCGCCCTGATTTCGTCACTTTTTCTTGCAATACACAATACGACTCGCTTTGCTCGTATGCATAAGTTCGCTTAGCCAAATCAAAGATTTGGAAGCTCACTTAAGTATTCCTGCGAAAAAGTGCCATCATCAGAACTCGGTTTT
>CACXDT010000163.1 GCA_902766405.1 Oscillospiraceae bacterium | reverse complement strand
GACCCCTGGGGCATCAAGGTCAACCGCGTGGAGCTCAAGAACATCCTGCCGCCCAAAGAGATCCAGAACGCGATGGAGAAGCAGATGAAGGCCGAACGTGAGCGCCGCGAGGCAATCCTGAAGGCCGAGGGCGAGAAGCGCGCCGCGATTCTCGAGGCCGAGGGCGAGAAGGAATCCGCGATTCTGCGCGCCGACGCGAAGAAGCAGCAGCAGATTCTCGAGGCCGAAGGCGAGGCCGAGGCCATTTTGAAGGTACAGACCGCCACGGCCGAAGGTATCCGCCGCATCAACGAGGCCTGCCCGAGCGAAGCGGTGATCAAGCTCAAGGCGCTCGAGGCCTTTGCCGCAGCCGCTAACGGCCCTGCAAACAAGATCATCATCCCCAGCGAGATCCAGGGCATTGCCGGCCTGGCCGAGGGCGTGCTGGAGACCGTGAAGGAAAAGAAGTAATCTTGTTGGGAAAAAATTTGTTAAAAAATGAGGGCGCAGTAGTGCGCCCTCTTCCTTTTACCGAAAAAGTGTGTTAAGATAGGCAGCAGATGCTCAAGCACGGAAAAATAATATTACATATTGAGGAGATACAATCATGAGCAAAGAATCAGCGCTTTCTTTTCTGAAGGCCCACGGCATGGCCCCCGAGTGCATCGATATTCAGACGCTTGCCTATCAGATGGCCGCCGCCATGGCCAAGGGCATCAGCGTGGACGGCACCACCATGCCGATGATCCCCACCTATCTGCGCAACGACGGACAGGTTCCGGTGGGGAAGTCCGCCATTGTTATCGACGCGGGCGGCACCAATTTCCGCTGCGGACTGATGACTTATACCGAGCGGGGCTTCCGCATGGATACCGTTGAGAAAAAGAAAATGCCCGGCATCGATAAGCCCGTCACCTGGGAGGAGTTTATCTCCTTTGTGGCGGACGCGGTCGAGCCGCTGTGTGACAGGGCGGACGCCATTGGTTTTTGCTTCTCGTTTGCGGCCAACGTCACCCCGAAGATCGATGCCCGTGTGATCGGCATCGACAAGGAGGTCGTTGTTACCGGAGCTGAAAATCAGCTCGTCGGCGAATCGCTGCTCAAGGAGCTGGCGCGCCGCGGGATCTATGGCAAGCATATCGTTATCGTCAACGACACGGCCGCCGTGCTGCTGGGCCAGTCCGCGCTGC
This sequence comes from Oscillospiraceae bacterium, assembly GCA_902766405.1. GTDB lineage: Bacteria > Bacillota > Clostridia > Oscillospirales > Oscillospiraceae > Limivicinus. The sequence continues at coordinate 3,521 of CACXDT010000163.1, read as the reverse complement.
TGGACAAGGGCCGCTATGACGGTTTTATCGGCCAGGTCAGCGGCACCGGCACGAACACCTGCTGCATTCTGCCGCTCAGCCGTATCACCAAGATCCACCGCACGGAGAATACCGGCATCCTTGTCAATATGGAGAGCGGCGCCTATGACGGCCTGCCGCGCGGCGACTTTGATATCGCGCTCGACGAGGAGAGCCACAATCCCGGCGCCAAGCATTTCGAAAAGCTGACGGCCGGCGTCTATCTCGGCGAGCTTGCCCGCCTGATGCTCGAGAGCGCGGCCAAAGAGGGCTACATCACCGCCGATTCGCTCGAGAAGATCCACGCGCTCGGCCATTTTGACTCGGCCACGATCGACGCCTGGGCCAGTGGCGAGCAGCTGTCGGACTATAACGAAGAGGACGAGGATTTTATCCAGACCATGAGCCTGTGCCTCTTCGAGCGCTCGGCGCGCTGCATGTGCGCCAATCTGATCGGCATCATGCTGCTGACCGGCGACGGTACCGACAAGCCCGTCTGCGTCTGCGCCGAGGGTTCGCTGGTGCAGAAGGGCCGCCACTACCGCCCCTGTCTCGAGGCGCTGCTACAGAAGAACGCGGCGATCCTCGGCCGCAAGGTAGTGCTGAACATCGGCAGCGAGACCACCCTGCCCGGCTCGGCCGCCGCGGCGATTCTGAACAGTTGAACAGTACCCATGGTTCAGGAGTTGTGAAAAAAGTCCGTTCCGGCCGTAGGGGCGCTTCACGAAGCGCCCGGCGGAAATGAATATAAATCATAGCAAATAGTGGGCGAATTCATAGAAAATATTGCGAATTCGCCCGCTATTACTGCAATAACCATAAATACACTGCACGGGCGCTTCGTGAAGCGCCCCTACGTTAAAAACCGCAATTTCAGACTTTTTTCACATCCCCTTTTCCGATATTCAGAGAAAAAATAATCAGGATCATGATTTTTATCTGGTAATGAAAAAAACACTGTGTTATAATTTTTACATCGTTTATTTTAAATCATACGACAGGAGAGAAAGAATATGAAATGTCCGTTTTGCGGTTATAGAGAAAGTAAGGTGATCGACTCCCGCCCGGCCGAGGAGGGCGCCACAATCCGCCGGCGCCGGGAATGCCTGGCCTGCCAGAAGCGTTTTACTACCTATGAGATCATAGAAAGACTGCCCCTGGTTGTCATTAAGCGCGACGGCAGCCGCGAGAGCTTTGACCGCGTCAAGCTGATCAACGGCATGGTCCGTGCCTGTGAAAAGCGCCCGGTTCCCCTGGCCCGACTGGAGCAGATCGCCGACGAGATCGAGCAGGAGCTCCAGAGCAATCTTGAGCGCGAAATCAGCACGGTCGAGGTCGGCGAGATGGTCATGGCCCGCCTTAAGGATGTAGACGAGGTCGCCTATGTGCGCTTTGCCTCGGTCTACCGCAGCTTCAAGGATATCAACACCTTTATGGAGGAGCTCACCAAGCTGCTCAACAGCCGCACCTGATGCCTTAAAAGATACTCCCCGGCAGCGGGTGCTCCATCGAGTCGATGCCTTGGAGATGGTACAGCAGCTTCTCGCAGGCGGCGAGAGCCTCGGGGGACTCCTCCTCGCAGAGCGTGGCGGCGTAGTCGTAAAAGGCGTCCATGCAGCTGTCGATCTCGTCGTGGCGGATGAAGACCTGTGTATAGGGGGCGGCCTTGACAAAACGCGCTAACCCCTGCTGCAGCAGTCTTTCGGCGGTCGGATAATCGCCTTGCGCCACGGCCTGCTGCGATTGAAGCAGGTCTCTTCGGATGCTGTCGGTCAGTTGATCTACCGTCTGTACGTTCCACCATGCGCCGACCACCAGCAAGAGCAGCAGGGCGAGGGCGGCGAGCTCGCGCTTCATGGCTGTCCCTCCTTTTTGGCGAGATAAATCTCGTCGAAGGCATTGACGGTCATCAAAAAGACCTGTTCGGCACTTTGAAGCCCGTGGCTTTTCAGCTGCTTTTCAAGCCAACGCGCGTCGTGTCCGCTGTGTCTGAGATTGGCCGACAGCGTGCGCCCATCGTTGATCACGACGATCGGATAGCCCTTTTCCGGCACGTCGATCCCCAGCAGCTCCGGGCTCACCGGTTCGGCCGAAGCGGACAGCAGCACGTTCAATCGCCCGTCGGTCTCGAGAATGGCGGTCTTCACCTTGCGGATATCGTCGATGCCCTGGCTGCGCAGCTCCTGCAGCAGCTCGTCGAGCGTAAAGCGGTTGCGCCGCAACTCGCTTTGCAGGATTTTTCCCTGGGAGATCAGAATACTCGGCCGTCCGAAGAGCAGTGTGCGCAGTCTCAGGCTCTTCATGCTGATGCCGGCAATCAGAATCTCGCAGCAAAACAGCGTCACGATCGGCACGACGGCGTTCATCATCGGGATGCCGATATCCTGTAAGGGCAGGGCCGCGAGATCGGCGATGACGGCGGCGACAACGAACTCCGACAGCTCCATTTCGCCGAGCTGGCGCTTGCCCAGCAGGCGCATGGTGACGAGCAGGAGCGCGTAGATTAGTAGGGTACGTATCAATACAATGGCCATAATCCACCTCTGGGACAGTTTGCCCGGAGCGGAGTCATTCTATACGGAGGACGGCGAGTATGAAAACAACGGTTTTGCCCCGCGCCGGGACGCTTGCGGCCGCTGCTGACACGATTGCCGCACTCCTTGAAGAGAAGCCGGACGCGGTTCTGGCTGTCTCGGCCGGAGAGAACTGTCTTGCCCTGTATGACGAGCTCGCGGCACGCTGCGCCGCAGGGCGGCTCGATCTGTCAAGGGCCCGCTTTTTTGCGCTGACAGAGTATGAGGGCTTGTCTCCGGACGATCCGCACAGCTGCCGCGCGTTACTGGCGGGTCGCCTGGCTGCGCCCTGTGGGATTCCTGTGGAGCATGTCCGTTTCCTCTCCGCTGCCGACGCGGACAGCTACGACGCCGAGATCGCCGCGGCCGGCGGGCTGGATATGGCGGTGCTCGATATCGGCATAAACGGCCGGTTCGGCTTCAACGAACCTGTTTCATCGTATGACAGCCGGACTCACCGCCAAAAGCTGGCAGACAGGACACGGGAGGAGCTTGCCGCAGCGTTTGGAGGGGAAGAGGCCGTACCCGCGTATGGCCTGACCGCGGGCGTGAAAACCGTCGTTGAGGCAAGACAGATCCTTGTGATTTCCCTCGGGGAGAGCACGGCCGACGCCGTGTTCAAAATGCGCTACGCGCGCACAGACGGCCTCGTGCCCGCTGCGTTTTTGCAGCTGCCGATGTATGTGCATGTCTATCTGGACGAGCAAGCGGCGTCAAAACTGTAAACAGATGTGTTTATATTGTGGCCCCGCGGATCGCTCCGGGGGCCACTTGATCGTTTTCCTTAAGCTGTAACTATTCAGTCACCCCCGAAATCAGGGGGGAGTTCAGAGGGGGAACACCTCTAAGGCAATACCGCATAATGCGGCAAGAGCAGATTCCGAGAAAAACCGAGTTCTGATGATGGCACTTTTTCGCAGGAATACTTTG
>CACXDT010000162.1 GCA_902766405.1 Oscillospiraceae bacterium | reverse complement strand
GCGGCGAAAACGCAGCCGGTCAAGCTACCGGCGGCGAAAACGCAGCCGGTCAAGCTACCGGCGGCGAAAACGCAGCCGGTCAAGCTATCGGCAGCGAAAACGCAGCCGGTCAGAAAGAGGGCACAAAATCGGCAGCGAAAACGCAGCCGGTCGAAGAAGAACCAACAGCAAAAACGCAGCCGATAACAAGGGAAGCGGAACAAAACGCCTGCGAATTTGCACCCGACTGTGTAGGCGATCCTGTAGGTGATACTGTAGGCGATCCTGTAGGTGATGCTGTCGCTATCGGCAGCGAAAACGCAGCCGATCACTTTATTATAAACAAACTAAACGTAAACGTAAATACAAATACAAGGGCAAATACTCCTCCTGCCAAAAGCGAAGAGGAACCGACGGGGGCACCCGCACACGCGGCGGCGGATAGACCGCTGTGGGATCCAGAGCTCGGAAAGGTACTGTCGTTTTACCAGGATCATTTCGGTTTCGCTTCTCCTATGGCTATTGCCGGGCTCACGGATTTTACAAAAATGCTCGGGGCCGATGTGGTTGTGCACGCGATGGATATTGCTGCCAGCGAGAAAAAAACGAGTTGGAGCTACATTCGCGGGATCCTGAACCGCTACCAGCGGGAGGGTCTGCGTACGATGGCGGACGTGCGGCTTTCGGAGCAGCGCTTCGAGGAGAGCAAAGCCAGAAAAAACAGCAAAAGACAAGAGCCGGAGGCACCGAGGGGCGGCGGCCTTGTGGATCTGAGCGCCGCTTACAGCGGCCCGCAGGGCCTTGTAAGTGGCCTTGACAGGGGGTGGTAACGGTGACACTGGAAGATGCGAATTATCTGCTTGGCGTCGCAGCGGCAAATTACAGCTACGCCTTTCGGAACATGACGCAGGAACAAAAGCAGACGCTTGTACGAACCTGGGCTTTCGGGCTGCAGGATATCCCGGCGGATATCGTCATGCTCGCCTTTATGCAGCTCACAACGACCAGCGAATGGCTGCCGACTGTGGCAAAGATCCGACAGCAGACCGAAGCGCTCTGCCGGGAAGCAAAGAACAAGCTCGACTTTGACGAAGATATGCGTCGGCTCGCAAAGCTTACCGGCCGAGAGCCAGGCGAGATCAAGGGCGATAAGCGCGACGCCCTGCGCCGGTATATCGTCGAAAAGACGGAACACCTGTGTTCGCGCCAGGGGCCGGGGCTGTCACTCGATACGATCCTGAATGCGCCGGGCGGATATACAACCGCCCTCGGCAGCGGAAGAATGGGCTTTGATGAAATCCAGCAGGGCGGATATGTCATGCTGAGCGAGGAGACGGGAAGATGAACAAACTGACGATCATCGGCGAGCTGACAAGCAACCCAAAGGGGCGCGTCCTCTGCACGAAAGGCCCGGCCTGCGCGGTGTGCGACTTCACCGTTGCGGCGCGAAACGCGCCGCAGGAAACGCAATACTTCCGCGTGTCCTGCCGTGGGGCACAGGCGGAGCGCTGCATGAAGCATCTGCACAAGGGCAGCACCGTCGCTGTGACGGGGAGCGTATCGGCGCGGGCCTATCAGACACCGGCGGGCGAAATGCGCGCGAGCCTCGACGTGCGCCCGGAGGAAATCGAGATCATCAACGTCAAGGAGGAAGCGACGCCGTGAACGAACAGGAAATGAAAGAGCGCCAGCAAAGGGCCTACGATAACCGCGACAGCATCTTGCCGCGCGATACGTTATCCATGGTATGCAGCGACGCAAGCAGTGAATATGCCCGGTTTAAGATGCCGAGCGAGACACTGACCATCAGCCAGGGCGGGAAAGAGATCATCCGCAAGGGCGAGCGCGTGAAAATCACTTGCGCAAGCCAAATCATCAAGGCAAACGGCTACGGTCTATTCGTCGATTATGAGTTTACCGTGTATGAGACGGGCGGCACCGTTATCATCAACGGCCCGGACGCGCAGAGCCTTGTGCGCACGGTGAAGCCGGTAACGATCGCCAACCGTGACATTCCTCTGCTGAGAGAAGTCCTGCCCATCATGCAGAACATCAACCAGACGGAAATGCTGCGCGAATGGCAGCGCGAGCGCATGACAAAGATCACGGCGGGGCTTTCCGGCATGCCGGGTGGAGGAGACCGAAAAGGACTTGATGATGCGCTCTCCGTCCTCGACGAGCTGGAACGAAACCAGATCAAGGCGTGCTCGGAGTATGGGCGGATCCTGCGCCGGGCGCAAGGCATCCTGAATCAGATCCAAAGCATCAGCATGAGAGCCTTCGTGATGATGAAATACGTGATGGGAATCCCCGACGCGGAGATCCGGCGGGAGCTCGGCATGACGCGCCGCGGCTTTGACCGGGCCATACACGCCGTACAGGATGCGCCGGATATGGCGTCTGTCAAGTGGCAGGAAAAGTATATCCTCGAACAAAAATAGTTTCTATACTTTGTGCGCGGTGTGTTGAAATGACAAGGCCGATGTGCTAAAGTGATAGCATCGCCAGAGGCAGATAGAAAGGCGATTAGCACCGAACTTTTTATAGGGGCCCAGCCCCGCGCTGTGGACGGACAAGGATTCTTGCCCGTCCTTTTTT
>CACXDT010000161.1 GCA_902766405.1 Oscillospiraceae bacterium | reverse complement strand
GTACCTGGAAGCCGAATGTGAAGCGCGTCAAGGCCATCGTGGACGGCTCTCCCAAGCATGTCTACGCCTGCACCCGCTGCCTGCGCAGCGGCAAGGTCACGCGCGCTGTGTAATTGAATTACCCGAAATAAAGCCTGTCGAACTTAGTCCGACGGGCTTTTTCGGTATTTTTGCCCCGCTTTCCCTGTGCATCAATAATTGTATTTAAGAGGAGTACGTATGGAACTGTTGGAACAGCGCATTCTGCGCGACGGCAAGATCCTCCCCGGCGGCATTCTGAAGGTGGACGGCTTTTTGAACCACCAGATCGACCCGCAGCTGCTCTACGAGATGGCCCTGGAGCTCAAGCGCCTCTATGAGGGTGAGCGCATCACCAAGGTGTTGACGATCGAGGCCTCCGGCATCGCCATTGCCAGCATGACGGGCTTTGTGCTGGGCTGCCCGCTGCTGTTTGCCAAGAAAAGCAAAAGCAAAAACATCGCCGACGATGTCTACGCCGTCGAGGTCGAGTCCTTTACCCACGGCAACACCAATACCGTGGTCTGCTCGAAGGAGTATCTGCATGCCGATGACCGCGTGCTGATCGTGGACGACTTTCTCGCCACCGGCGCGGCCCTGGTCGGGCTCAAGGCCCTGGTCGAGCAGGCGGGCGCGGCCCTGGTCGGCGCCGGCATCGCGATCGAGAAGGTCTTTCAGGGCGGCGGCAATCGGCTGCGTGCCGAGGGTGTGCGCGTCGAGTCGCTGGCGAAAATCACCGCTATGGACGATTTGCACATTGAATTTGAGAAATGAATCTTCTCCGACTGTCGCTTTTGCCGACAGTCATTTTATATTTTTGTCAATAGCTATGTTGTACAAAAATTTAAATCAAGAAATGTCGAAAGTACACAAAAATCGGCCTTGACAAATAGAGAAAAGGCTGATAGACTATAGTCACAATCGAACAGCGACTTCGATATAAGCAAATAATATGGTTTTGAAGTTTCTACCCGGACACCGTAAATGACCGGACTATCGAAAACAGTTGTACAGACGCAATTTATTGCTCCCCGTCAGCTTCTGGCGGATTATGAACAGTAAACGTTTCCGGCGTCTGTCTGTTGTCACTGTTTTCCCTGGTTTCCGTCGGTCTTGCGGGCAGTCCGCAAACCGGCGTTTTTTGCGCCTTTTTTGGTCTATCCCGCTGACGCGGTTTAGATAAAACAAAAAATTATTTAAGGAGCGTACCGAATGAAAAAGATCATCGCAATGGTTCTGGCCCTGGTCATGGTTTTTGCCCTGACCGCCACCGCCTCCGCTGACGACGCCAAGACCGAAGTCAAGGTCGGCTTCATCACCCTGCACGACGAGCAGTCCACCTATGACAAGAACTTCATTGATGCCGCCAAGGAAGCCTGCGAGAAGCTGGGTGTGGAGTACAAGATCCAGACCGGCGTTCCCGAGGGTCAGGAGTGCTATGACACGGCCATGGATATGGTCGATGACGGCTTCAACATTGTGTTTGCCGACAGCTTCGGTCACGAGAGCTTCCTGCTGCAGGCCGCGCAGGAGTGCCCCGAGGTCGAGTTCTGCCACGCCACCGGCACCATGGCCCACACCGCCGGACAGGCCAACTTCCACAACGCCTTTGCCTCCATCTATGAGGGCCGCTATCTGGCCGGCATCGCCGCCGGTATGAAGCTCAACGAGATGATCGAAGCCGGCAAGATCACCGCCGAGCAGGCCGTCATGGGCTATGTCGGTGCCTACACCTATGCCGAGGTTATCTCCGGCTACTCCTCCTTCTTCCTGGGCGCCAAGTCCGTCTGCCCCTCCGTCACGATGAAGGTCACCTTCACCGGCTCCTGGTACGACATGCAGAAGGAGCTCGACGCGGCACAGGATCTGATCGACAAGGGCTGCGTCCTCATCAGCCAGCACGCCGACTCTCTGGGCGCCCCCTCCACCTGCGAGACCGCCGGTGTCCCCAACGTCTCCTACAACGGCTCTACCATTGACGCCGCCCCCAACACCTATCTCATCTCCTCCAAGATCAACTGGGTTCCCTATTTTGAGTACATGATCACCTGCGTCCAGAACGGCGAGCCCATCGCCACCGACTGGACCGGCACCCTGGCCACCGGCTCTGTCGAGCTGGCCGAGCTGAACGAGACTGTCGCCGCTGCGGGCACCGCCGAGGCGATCGAGGCCGCGAAGGCCGAGCTCGAGGCCGGCACGCTGCACGTCTTCGCCACCGAGAACTACACCGTGAACGGCGAGCACGAGACCGAGCACATGGCCGACGTCGACACCGATGCCGCCTACACCCCCGACACCAACGTCGTCGCCGACGGCTACTTCCACGAGTCTGAGTTCCGCAGCGCTCCTTACTTCGATCTCCAGATCGACGGCATCGAGCTGCTCGACACCGCGTTCTAATTTAGACTGCATTCTTCCCGGCCTCCGGGCCGGGAAGAATCTACCCCCCGGTATGTGCTGCAAAGAGCAGCGTGGAGGCAATAGTCACTGCGTTGCTCTTTACAGCACATTTTCTAACTGTTCAGTCCCTTGCGGGACTAAACAGTTAGAGGGGAAGCACCCCGCTGCGCGCACTCGCTTGCGTCAGACGCTCGCACACTTGCGGGGTGTAAAGAGTTTTTTCCGAGGCGCATGTCCCCGGAAAAAACGCATTTGAACTTGTTTTTCGCCTTGCGAGGCGAAAAATCAGAGGGGAGAGCCCCTCTGAACTCCCCCTAATCAGGATAGTCCTGAACAACTTCTTTATTTTTATCATAGTACCTACAGGAGGAAACGGCTTTGGACAACAAAACGCCCGCCGTAAAAATGCGGAACATCACCAAGACCTTCGGAAGCGTTGTTGCCAACGACAAGGTCTGGCTGGACATCTACCGGGGCGAGATCCTGGCGCTGCTGGGCGAAAACGGCAGCGGCAAGACCACGCTCATGAACATGCTCTCGGGCATCTACTTCCCGGACGAGGGCGATATCTGCATCGACGGCAGGGAAGTCGTCATCCGCTCGCCGAAGGACGCCTTTGATCTCGGCATCGGCATGATCCACCAGCACTTCAAGCTGGTCGATGTATTGTCGGCGGCCGAAAACATCGTGCTCGGCCTGCCCGGCAAGCTCGATCTGAAGGCCGCCACCGCGAAGATCCGTCAGATCTGCGACGCCTACGGCTTC
>CACXDT010000160.1 GCA_902766405.1 Oscillospiraceae bacterium | reverse complement strand
CCTTCGGCACCTCCATCGTTCTGGTGACCCACAACATCGGCGTCATCGGCGCGATGGCGGACAAGGTGCTGGTCATGAAAAACGGCGGGACGGTGGAGTATGGCGAGACGCGGCAGGTGCTGAACAACCCGCGGGAGGACTACACCCGCCTGCTCCTGTCCGCCGTGCCGAAGCTGAAGAGGTGAGCGGATGGAGCCTGTCTTACAAGTTGATAATCTCACCAAAGTCTTCAAGCGCAAGGGGCAGCCGGACTTTACGGCCGTCGATCATATCGGCTTTGCGCTCTATCCCGGCGAGTGTCTGGGGCTGATCGGCGAGAGCGGCAGCGGCAAAACCACGGTGGTCAACCTGATCACCCGCCTGCTGGATCCCACCGAGGGCCGCATCGTACTCGACGGCGAGGATATCACCCACTTGAGTGGGAAAGCGCTGCGAAAGGCCTACCGCGAGATGCAGATGGTTTTCCAGACGCCGACGGACTCCTTTGACCCGCGCTGTACCCTGGGCGACGGCATTGGCGAGAGCCTGCGAAACCTGGGGCTGAGCCGTGCGGAGACGAGACGGGAGGTGGCCCGGCTGCTCACCGAGTGCGGTCTCACGCCGGACTTTGCCGGGCGCTATCCGCATCAGGTCAGCGGCGGAGAGTGCCAGCGCGCGGCGATCGCCCGTGCCCTCGCGGTCAAGCCCAGGCTGCTGATCTGCGACGAGGCGACTTCCTCGCTGGACGTGACGATCCAGCAGGAGATTATCGCGCTGTTAAACGAGCTGCGCTCCCGCCGCGGCAGCGAGCTCTCCCTTCTCTTCATCTGCCACGACATTGCGCTGGTGCAGCAATTCTGCAACCGCGTACTGGTGCTGTACAAGGGTCAAATCGTGGAGCAGGGCATCCCGGACGAGGTCATCCGCCATCCGCAGGATGCCTATACCAGACGTCTGATCGATTCTATTTTATAAAGGGGAAGCACATGGAACAAATCAAACACCGCGTCGCACACTACTGGTCCCACCGGGCCGAGGGCTTTGAGACACAGCGTCTGCGCGAATTTGAGAGCGAGAAAAAGGACCGCTGGCTCGCGGAATTCCGGAAGTATCTGCCCCAGGGCAGAGCGCTGCGCGTCCTGGATATCGGCACGGGCACGGGTTTTTTTGCCTGTGTTCTGGCAGAGCAGGGCCATGAGACGACCGGCATCGACCTGACGCCGGACATGATCGAGCACGCCGAGCACATGGCCGCCGTCCTCGGTCTGGACGCAAGCTTTCAGATCATGGACGCCGAGGAACCGGCATTTCCTCCGGAGAGCTTTGACGTGCTGGTGACGCGTAACCTCACCTGGACGCTGCCCCACATCGCCAAGGCCTACCGGGAGTGGTACAAGCTCCTGAAGCCGGGCGGTGTGCTCATCAATTTCGACGCGGATTACAACGCCGCGCTGGACACGGAGGAAGAGCATGAGCTGCCGGAAAACCACGCCCACAAGCTGGTACCGGCCTATATGCAGGCCGAGAACGAAGCGATCACGATGGAGATCGGCGCCTATCACGGCCCCAGGCCGCAATGGGATGTGCAGCTTTTAGTGGAGGCGGGCTTCGAACGCGTCACGGTGGACATGGGCGTCTACAAGCGCATCTACGCCGAAATCGACGAGTTTTTCAACCCGACCCCGATCTTCACGATCGCGGCATACAAATAAGCCAAAAAGCGGCTTCCCTGTGAGCCGTCGGAAAGCAACAGGGAAGCCGCCCTTGGAAACTGGCGAGCGGCGGAGAATCCGCCTCTGCCGCCTCCAGTATAATGTTTTTTGCGGAAACAAGCAAGAAGAATTGGAGGAAAAGACAACATGAAAAAAGCACTGTCCCTCGCACTGCTCCTGAGCCTGATGCTCTGTCTTTTTGTCCCGGCCGCCTCGGCGGAGGGGAAGAAGATGGTCATCGGCGACACGACCTTCAACGCGGAAAACTGGGAAGAGACCATCGACCCGCACCGCACCTACAACGGCTGGCCCTGCATCCGCT
>CACXDT010000159.1 GCA_902766405.1 Oscillospiraceae bacterium | reverse complement strand
TTTTGCGCCCAACGAGCGCCGCTGGGCGTTTGCCCAGCAAGCGAGGCGGGACAAAAAGCGCCGAAAAGGGACGCTCACAGGCGGTAGGTGTTCGATCCCCTTCGCCCTACCCGCAGGGCACGCAAGAGGGCCGCCCCTACGGCAAGACCATCGTTTTCCAGCTCCGGTGCATGTTGCAACACGCCCAACAGTATTATATCTCCGTCACCGGCAGCTGGCAGGCGCCGCCGGTGCAGATATAATAGCAGACTTGGCCGTCCTTTGGCTGGAAGGACTTCGTAAAGGGGGCGGCGTCGCCGAGCGCGGCGGCGTTCGACGGCGTCTTGACCAGCACCGTCAATTCCGGGGCGTAGCGGCCGCACACGCGCGCGAGCGCGGCGGGGATCGCCCCGTCCGGCAGCGCGGCCACAAGCTCGCGGCCGGGGAACACATCGCAGAGCATCGCCGTCAGGCCCGCACAGCTGCCGGCCGGGTAGTCGCCCAGCACGGCGCGCAGCCGCTCCTTCAGCCCATCGCCGGCGTCGCGCCAGCGCGGCTCGGCCGTCAGACGCCACAGCTGCTCGAGCAGCAGCGCCGCGGCGCTGTTGCCGCAGGGCAGCGCGCCGTCGCGCAGCTCCTTTGGGCGCAGGATCAGCGCCTCGCCGTCGACAGGTGTCATGAAAAAGCTGCCGTCGCTGTCGGCAAAGCGGGCAAGGATCTGCTCGGCCAGCCGCTTCGCCAGCGTAATATGGGTCGGGTCGAAGTCTGCGCGGTAGAGCTCCAGCAAGCCCAGGGCGTAAAAGGCGTAATCGTCGAGCCTTCCGGCCTGGCTGCGCTGTCCCTCGCAATACACGGCCGCAAGACGGTCGCCGTCCAGCAGCTTTTCCGCCATGAAGTCGGCCAGCTCGTGGGCCTCGTCGAGTAAGCGCGCATCGCCGAAGACCCAGGCGGCGCGCGCAAGCGCGCACAGCAGCAGGCCGTTCCAGCCCGTCAGTACCTTGTCGTCGCGCGCGAGCGCCATGCGCTGCTGCCGGAAGTGGCGCAGCTTTTCGCGGTGGACACCGTAGCCCTCGGGCACGAACTGCCAGCGGTTATTGAGCAGCAGGTTGGGAATGCTTTTCCCGTGGAAGTTGCCCTCGGGCGTGATGTCGTAGCATTCACAGAAGTGCTTCCCCTCGCTCTCGCCGAGCACCGCGGCCACCTCGTCAGCAGTCAGCAGATAGTAGGCGCCCTCTTCGCCGCCGGCGTCGGCGTCCTGTCCGCTCGCAAAGCCGCCGTCCTCGATTTTCAGCTCGCGCAGGCAGTAGTCCAGGGTGCGCTCGGCCACGGTGCGGTAGAGCGCCAGGTGCCCGTCCTGCCAGGCCTCGGCATAGCACAGGGCCAGCAGGGCGTTGTCGTACAGTGTCTTTTCAAAGTGCGGCGCCAGCCACTCGCGGTCGGTGGAGTAGCGGGCAAAGCCGCCGCCGAGATGGTCAAAGATGCCGCCCCGGTACATCTGCTGCAGGGTCCGGTCGGCCTGGTGGCGGGCCGCCTTGTCGCCCGCGAGCTTCGCATAGCGCAGCAAAAACAGCAGATTGTGCGGCGAAGGGAACTTCGGCGCCGTGCCGAAGCCGCCGTACTCCTCGTCAAACGAGGCGGCGAGCTGCGCGGCTGCGGCGCGGACGCCCGTCCCGGCGTCAGGCACATCGGGCGCGTCGGGATTTGGGCCGTCGGCGCGGCGCAGGAAGTCGGTCAGATCATCCGCGGCCTTGACGAAGCCCGCGCGCTCGCTCTCCCAGCGTGCGGACACCTGCCGCAGCAGCGGCAGCAGGCCGAGCTGGCGGTTCCGGTTATCCTTCGGCAGATAGGTGGCGGCGAAAAAGGGCTTGCGCTCCGGCGTCAGCAGCAGCGTCATCGGCCAGCCGCCGCTGCCGTTCATGGCCACGCAGGCGCGCATATATACACTGTCGAGATCGCTCCGCTCCTCGCGGTCGACCTTGACAGGGATGAACGCGCGGTTGAGCACCTCGGCCACCTCGCCGTCGGAGAAGCTCTCCTCGGCCATGACGTGGCACCAGTGACAGGTGCTGTAGCCGATCGAGAGGAAAATAGGCTTATCCTCGCGTACAGCGCGGCTGAGCGCCTCCTCGCCCCAGGGATACCAGTCCACAGGGTTTTCGGCGTGGCTGCGCAGATAAGGGGATGTCTCCCGGCTGAGTCTGTTGGGCATAATGGGCCTCCGCGTTTAAGAAACTATTAGAAACTGTTCAATCGCCCCGCAATTAGGTACCTTATGAACGAGAAGCCTCGCAAACAGGCAAACTTTTGCGAGGATGCACACAAATGAAATGAATAATGAAAACTGAAAACTGAAAACTGAAAAATGGAGGAATCCCCTACGGGGATGGATTGGAATCGTCGCAAAGCGACTCCTTAATTATTCATTATTCAATCTTAAGTTTTCAGTATTCATTCCGGTTTACCCGGGTTAGGGGGAGTTCAGGGGGGGGGCGGGGCAGAGCGTAGTTTTCGTCACGCTTGACGGAAATGGCCCAGGCCACCCTCTACTGTGTATTAATTCGCGTTACCAAATCGAAGATTTGGACGCTCACTTATCTTGCCCCTGCGGGGCAATTCACCTTGCGGAGCGTTGCGAGCTTCTTCCGACGCAGCCCGCGATAATGCTCCCCCTAACTGTTCAGTCCCCATCAAGGGGACTGAACAGTTACAACTATGATAGGATCTGCGTACAGCGCCCGTATTATTCGTCCTCGAGGATCCCTTCCCGCCAGGCGGTCATCGGCAGGGTAAAGCGCTGACGCGCTCGGCGCTCAAAGGGCAGACCGTGATCCTGTAGCACCTGCTCGAGGGCATCGACAAGCGGTGTGATCTCACTGCACGCGAGACAGGTGACACAAAATTGCCCCGCGTGTTCGATGATGTTGATGTGCAGTGTGTTGCCCGCGGCGGGGGAGCAGAGGAAACGCACGTCCGTGATCTGACCGGCATAGGCGGTTTTGTGCATGGAGCCGATGTAATCGATATAGAAGGTATCGTGTCCGGTTGTCATGAACGCGGCCGGCTTTTGGATTTCTTCCCGGTAATCACTGGCCTCCTCCATCCGTTTGCGGTATATCCCGCTGATCCTGTTGTAGATGAACCGGAACCGATCGGCATCCATCTGCTGCTTGAGGATGGCGCGCAGCTGCGCGGCGCGCTGTGCAAAGGGCAGCGCATCCATCGGCGTGCCGCTGATGGGCAGCATGGCGCGGCTGGAGCAGTTCTTGAAGGTCTCCTCGCAGCCCAGCTGCCGCCGGATGGATACGGGAATATTGACCATGACAGGCGCATTGGCGTCGGGGTGTACGCGCTGGATGGCCTCGCCCACCAGCATCGAGAACATAACAGACGGAGAGGCGCCGTTTTCCTTTACGAAAGCCATAAATGGCCCGGAAGGCAGACGAAAGCCATATTCCAGTACCTCGCCGCCCGGGTTCCGGAGAATTTCCGGCAGATGGTAGGGCGTCGGTTGCTCCCGCCGCTCGGGCATGGTGAAATTGGGAGAAACCTCATACTGCTTTGAACAGGGCTCGAAGGTCTCCCCCTCCGTCATCCGGGTGCTGTCGGCGCGGATGCCGCATGGGTCGTATGCCACGCCGTCCTTCATGCAGTAATAGTGGTACAGCACGGATTCCAGGAAGGCGTTGACACCCTGCCCGTCACAGAAGCCGTGGTACATGGAAAACCAGGTCTTGTGGCCGTCCCAGGTGAGGTCGAGCATATGGTAATTGGTCTCATGTCCGCCCACACGGCGCAGCTGCGCGGTGTGCGCCGCCTCCATCGGCAGCGGGTTTTTCGCGTAATAGACAGCGCCGTTTTCGATGGTGAAGGTGTCGGTCAGGTAGGGCATCCGCTGAACCGTCCGGTCCAGGGCGCGCTGCAGCAGCTCACCGTCGATGGCTTCGCGGTGGCTGACCTCCACGGTGTAGGCGGGGATCTCCACCGGCAGATAGACGTAGGGGCTGCTGGACAGGGCCAGCTCTTTTTTCTCAAAAGTCGGGCGTTGCTTGCTCATCTTTCATTTCTCCTTATTATCATCAGTGCTGCTCCGGCAGACGGAAACGCTTTTCGTTGCCAACCAGAGCCTTGAGTTCCCTGGGATTCACGTCGGGTTTCTTGTCCATTACATCAAGGGTCTCCTTCAAAGTGCATGCGCTGGGTATAGATCCCCTTCGCCCTAACCGTTCTGCTTTTCCTTCTCTTCCTGACAGTTTAGAATCATTTCTTCCATGATCTGAATATACAGATCGTGGAAGGCTTCGATCCTTTC
>CACXDT010000158.1 GCA_902766405.1 Oscillospiraceae bacterium | reverse complement strand
GTAACATGGGTTCGAGTCCCGTACGGGTCACCACGTCAGAATAACACCATAAGGTCACCAGCCGCCGCGAGCGGCGTCAGGTTGACCGATGGTGTTATTCTTCCTTTTCAGACGCGACCCGCTGACGCTGGGCTCGCGTCTGACATGGGTTTGAACTTTGAAATGCAGCTCGCCGCAAGGCGGGCTGTTTTGTTTTGCATATTTCCCGCGTGACTCGAACGGCGCGGGAGTGAATGGCCTGCTTTTTTCTTTTTGTCAAATGGTTAGATAAGCCTAACTCAAACACAAAGAAAAACCCCGAAACCAAAGAATCAACTAAGGTTTCGGGATTTGGCGCAGAAGGAGAGATTCGAACTCTCGAGGAGCTTATGACCCCTACACGATTTCCAATCGTGCGCGCTCGACCAACTACGCGACTTCTGCACATAGCGCCCAAGTGAAACAGATTCATTTGTCAGCTTGCTTATTATAATCCATGTGATCGGCAAAGTCAAGAGCGATTTTTAGGGAATCACGAAATCAAAAAATGTACACGCAGGAGCAAAGCAGGAAGAACAAGAACTATGCCAAATTTGCAGATAGCTATCCGTTTTTCTATAGGCACAAAATCCTGCTCCCGCTCCTGCCGTTCTATCGAACCTTCCATTCCCTGAAAGCGGGCCGGTTTCGTGCGGAGGCAAAAGCACTCAAATACGCAAAGAAATAAGAAGGCCGGTTTTGCGCTGTTTTTCAATATAAAGTCGAAACTTTTTTTGAGAAGATGTCACCTGCGGCGGCATACAATTTCAACATTTCAACGCGCCATAAATGGACTGTGAAAATAGTCTGAAATACCGGTTCCTATCGTAGGGGCGGCTATTAGCCGCCAGCGCAATCACACATAAACAGTTGGGCAAATTCGCATCATTGTGTGAAATTGCCCAACTGTTTCAATCATATAAACGATTGCGCCGCGCGGGCGGCAGATTGCCGCCCCTACAGCTGTTTTTTTCAATCATAAGAATGCACAGGGGATTTCGTAACAGCTCCTTACCAGATTTGCGGGATCATGCGCCAGGGGACGCGCTCGCAGTAGTCGGCGTAGCCGGGGAGACGGCGGATCAGCAGGCGCTCCTCGTCGGCCATGCGGGTAGAGAGCAGCGGAAGGTAGACCAGCATCGCGATGGCCGAGAGCGGCGCGTTTAATATGAGCGGCATCGAGAGAGCCATCAGCGCCGAGGCGGCGTACATTGGGTGGCGCACATGCGCGTACAGCCCGGTGTCGATCAGCTTTTGTCCCTTGCGGACCTCGACGGTGCGCGACAGCCACAGGTTCTCCCGCAGCGTCTCGGCGTAGAGCAGATAGCCGATGCCGAACACGACAGCGGCCGCGGTGACGGTCCACGCCGGCAGACTCAGCCAGAGGAAGCGGCGGTTCAGCCCGGCCGAGATGAACACCAGCACGAACAGCACAGCGGTTGTGGCCTGCACGGACTGCTGCACGCGGCGCTTTTCGCGCAAACGCAGCCGCGCGCGCAGCAGCTCCGGCTCGTACACCAGCAGCAGGACACCGATCAGCAGCATCGGGATGAACAGCAGCCCCAACAGCAGCCAGGCTTCCTCCCAGGCAAGCGTCCAGGCCGATAGGAACAGCATCCCACCGAGCAGCACCAGCCCCAGCGCGAAGCGCGTGAGGGCGTGCTGCAGCAATTCGCGGTCGAGTTTCTTCATAAAAGCGCCCTCCTCTCCCGGTTTATGACCCGAGAATCCACAGCCTTGTGACGCCGAAGGCCTCGCGGATGAAATAGTTCAGCATGACGAAGAAATAGCCCCAGGGGGCGGCCACGCCGGCGGCGTCCGTCACGCCGAGCGTCTTTGCCATGGTCTTGGCGCGGTAGAGATGATAGGCGCTCGATACGATGGCGACATGGCCCTGCGGCTCATCTCCGCGCGCGCGGATGATGTCGAAGGAGTAGCGCAGGTTTTCCTCGGTCGAGGTCGCCCGCGGCTCCATGAGGATGCGCGCGCTGTCGATGCCCTGCGCGCACATCCAGTCGTACATGGCCTGGGCCTCGGTCACGGTCTCGCCCTTGCCCATGCCGCCGGAGACGATGGCGACGCTGTCCGGGTACTGTTCCAGATAGGCCACCGCACCCTGCATGCGGCGGATCAGCGTCAGCGAGGGATCGCTGCCGTTGACGGCCGCGCCGAGCACGATCAGATAGTCGCGCTGCGGATTGGCGTCAGTGCGGGCGCTGCGGACGATAAAGCTCTCGACAAAGACAAAGTAGACAAGGCCGAGGCAGGTCAGCACAAGCACGATCCGCCACCAGAAGGCGGGCAGACAGCGGCGCAGCAGGCACAGCGCCGTGATGAACAGCAGCGTATAGGCCCACCAGCCGTAGCCGCGCAGCACAAAGCGCAGGAACACGGCAAAGGCGATAAGGCCGCTCACCAGCAGGGCACGGTTGCGGCGAAAGTGCCAGATCACGACGCCGACGGCGATAAAGCCCAGAATAAACGGCAGCTCGCCGTAGTAGCCGAGAGGGTAGCGCAGGATCATCGCCGCCGCGACCAGAATGGCGGCGAGGATCGCCCACCATGGGATGTTGATTTTTTCCTGTTTCCGCTTCATGCGTTCAGCTCCTCCCACTGTTCGTACAGGCTCAGCAGCTCCTCGTCGAGGGGCGCTTTGCGCTCCTCGATCTCCATAAGCTTCACATAGTCGGCGGCGTTGGCCTCGGCCTCCGATTGCAGCGCGGCAAGCGCAGTCTCGAGCCGCGCGATGTCTTTCTCCAGCTTCTGGAGCGCGCGGGCCGTGTTCTTCTCGCGCGGACGGCGCTCGGCGGGCGGCTTATTCCCGCGTTCCTGCTCCCTGGCGCGGCTTTTCCCGTCCTGCTGCAGCAGCTGCTGCCGCTCGCGCCAGGCGATAAAGTCGGTATAGCCGCCGCGAAAATCGGTCAGCGTGCCGCCGTTTAAGTACCAGATGCGCGTGGCAAATTTCTCGATCAGATAGCGGTCGTGGCTGACAAAGAGCAGTGTCTGTTCATAGTCCGAGAGCGCGTCCTCCATCCACTCGCGGCTCGCGATGTCCAGATGGTTGGTCGGCTCGTCGAGCAGCAGGAAGTTGATGTCGCGGCCCATCAGCATGCACAGGCACAGCCGGCTGCGCTCACCGCCCGAGAGGGCGCCGACCGGCGTCAGCACATCCTCACCGCGGAAGCCGAAGGCGGCCAGGCGGTCGCGCGCCTCCTGCGGCTGGCAGCGCCCGTCATAGAGCATCGTGTCCAGCGCGCTGCGGCTGTCGGACGAAAAACGCACCTGCTGCGGCAGATAGGCCGCGCGGATCGCGGGGCCGAGCGCGAGATAGCCGCGATCCGGCGTCTCCTGCCCTAAAATCAGCTTGACCAGCGTGGATTTGCCGGCGCCGTTGTCGCCGATCAGGGCGATGCGCTCGCCGCCGGCGACGGTCAATTCGAGATCGGAAAACAGCGTCCGGTCGCCGAAGGACTTGGCGACGCCGTCGATCACCAGCACCTCGTCCCCCTCAAAGCTGCGCTGTTTGAACTTTACGTTCAATCGGCGCTCTTCTTTCGGGCGCTGGGTGTGGGACAGTTTTTCGATGCGCTTTTCCATCGAAAAGGCGCGCTTGTGCAGCTTGTCGTTGCCCATGAAGGCCCACAGGTGCATCTGCTCGGCCGCGCGC
>CACXDT010000157.1 GCA_902766405.1 Oscillospiraceae bacterium | reverse complement strand
CACAAAGTATTTCTGCGAAAAAGTGCCATCATCAGAACCCAGATTTTCTCAGAATCTGCTCTTGCCGAATTATGCGGTATTGCCTTACCGTTTTGCCTCACGCCTCCGGTTCGTCCGGCTCGCGGCGAATGATGCGGCGGCTGATCGGATCGACGCGTTCGAGATCCATGTACTCCCCGGTATCGATGGGCAAATCCTTGCGCTTGAGACGTTTCGCAATCCAGTTGTCGATGCCTGTGTAAATCAGTACGAAGACCGGCACGCCCAGCAGCATGCCCCAGAAGCCGAACAATCCCGCGCCTGCGATGATCGCGAACATGACCCAGAAGCCGTTGATGCCGACGCTGCTGCCGAGGATCTTCGGCCCGATGATATTGCCGTCCACCTGCTGCAGCAGGATGATGAAAATCACAAAAATCAGCGCCTTGGGCGGATCGACCAGCAGAATGATAAAGGCGCTCGGGATCGCGCCGATGAAGGGCCCGAAAAACGGGATGATATTGGTGATCCCCACGATTGCACTGATCAGCAGCGCATAGGGCATGCTGGCGATCGCGCAGAAAATATAGCAGATGATGCCCATGATGGCCGAATCCAGCAGCTTGCCGGTGATAAAACCCATGAAGGTCTTATCGACAAAACGGACAAGACCGCGCAGCGACTCGGCCCGCTCGAGCGTGAACAGGCTGTAGCTCACGCGGCGGACACCGGCCATCACGTTCTCGTATCCGCCGAGAATATAGGCCGAGACGATGATACCGATGACCAGATTGTACACGCCGCGGAACACCGTGTACACACCGCTGGTGACGTTGGTGACAAAGCTGCCAAATCGCGGCAGCAGCGTGTCCTGCACCCAGCCCATCAGATCCTGATTGGCGTCGCCGAGCCCCTGGGTCACAACCGCCTGGATGCCGGGGTAGTCCTCCAGCAGCTTCCGGATCCAGGTTGTCAGATTGTCGAGATAGCTGTTGCTGTTGGCCACGATCGTTAAAACGCTGTTGTACAGCTGCGGGATCAGCATATAGACCATGGCGACCAGCACCAGAAAGAATACCAGCAGACTGACAAAGACGCTCAGTCCGCGCCCCAGGCCCCTGCCGCCGTCCTTGCTTTTTTTCATCAGCTTTGCGCACAGCGGCAAAAAAACCTTTTTCTCCAGCCGGCGCATCAGCGGAAGGAGCAGGTAGGTGATCACAAGGCCCCACACAAAGGGACTGAGGATGCTGACAAGCGCGCCGAGGCCTGTGTTGATCGAGGGGAGATGGGTAAAAACCATATAGAATACGATCGAGGCCGCGATCACGCCAAAGGCCGTGATGCCCCAATACAGATATTGCTTGTCCCAGTTGAACCGTCTGCGCATGGCCGCTCATCCCCTATGACATGAATAAAAATATTTTACTATTCCCAATCGCGATCGTCAACGCCTAAAATGTGAAATATTTCTGCAACCATTCATCTTTTATGTTAACCGATTTGTTCCAAATATGTTACTATATTCAGTTTTCGCCCTGTGGAAAACTCTGTGGGAAATGTGAAAAACTCTGTGATCCGGCCGTTTTGTTCCCTGCGCTTTCCTGTGGATATTCGTTCATTTACGCGGATTATACATAATTTTGTTAACCTGTCATGATTCACGGCTGCGTGCGCATACAGTGAGGGCAGAAACGAACAGGAGGGCAACTATGGAACGACTTCTTTCCTTATTCCTTGCCGTTGGGCTGCTATTCCCCACCGTCCACGCCGATACGCCTCGCCAGCAGGGCGGCCGGGTCGCCACGGCGGCATTCGCCGAGGACACGCTGGGCATCTCGGCCCCCTCGGCGATTCTGATGGAAAAAGAGACCGGACAGGTGCTGTACGAAAAGAACGCCCACGAGCGTCTCTCGCCGGCCAGCGTCACCAAGGTGATGACGCTGCTGCTGATCGTAGAGGACATCGAGAGCGGCAAACTTTCTCTTGAGGACACGGTAACGGCCTCGCAGCGCGCCTCGACCTTCGGTGGAAGCTGTGTGTACCTCGAAGAGGGCGAGCAGATGAGCGTCCACGAGATGCTCAAATGCATAACCGTCGTCTCGGCCAACGACTGCGCCGTCGCCATGGCCGAGCACATCTCCGGCAGCGAGGAGATCTTCGTCAAGCGCATGAACGAACGCGCGAAGGAGCTCGGATTGCAGGACACGCACTTTACAAACTGCACCGGTCTCTTTGAGGACGCCGAGCATTACACCTCGGCCTACGACATCGCCGTCATGTCGCGCGAGCTGATCCGCCACGACCTGATCAAGGACTACTCGACGATCTGGATCGACAGCATCCGCAACGGCGCGTTCGAGCTGAACAACACCAACAAGCTCGTCTACTGGTACCCCGGCTGTACCGGGCTGAAAACCGGCTTTACAAACAGCGCCATGTACTGTCTCTCCGCCACGGCTGAGCGCGACGGCGTGGAGTATATCGCGGTGATCATGCACGGCGCCAGCATTGAGGACCGCAACAGCGATGCCAAAAAGCTGTTGAACTACGCCTTCGCCAACTACGAGCTCGTCTCTCTGCTGCCGGAGGAACCGCTGCCGGCGCTGCCGGTGGAGCTGGGCCGGGACGAGAGCGTGACTCTGCGCGTCGAGGGCGAGGGCAAGGCCCTGCTGCCCAAGAGCGGCGGAACGATTGAATACGCCTTTGATCTGCCAACAGCTGTGGCCGCGCCGGTGCACGACGGCGAGAAGCTCGGTACGCTGACGGCCACGCGCGACGGCGAGATCGTAGCTACGCTGCCGCTGCTCGCTGACGGGGCCATTGCGCACATCGGCTTTGCCGGTATCCTCGGCCGGCTGAGCCGCGGACTGATCGGGCTATAAAAAGTGGAAATCGGCTTTCGTCAGTTGATGTAGCTCTTGCCTCTCCCCGCGGTGGGGAGAGGTGTCACGAAGTGACGGAGAGGGGCCGCTGACCAATGCTTTACCCCTCTCAGGCGCTATCGCGCCAGCTCTCCCCTCTCGCTTCGCTCCGGGGCGAGCCAAGTGGACTTGCATTTGCTGACTCAGCATAAAAAAAATAGGCTCTTCCCCTTGCAATCAGGCGGAAATCCGGTATAATAGCGGTAGTGATCCCAAAATCATTCCCTTTCACTTACGATACAAGGAGGAACGAATTCCCATGGTCAAAGTAGATACCACCGGCGCCACCGCGTTCTTTGGCGGGAATGGCCCCGATTACGCGGCCGCCGCCCGGGCACACGAGACGCTGGCCACCAAGTCCGGCAAGGGCGCCGATTTCACCGGCTGGGGCGAGCTGCCCCGCCGCATCAAGGAGACTGAGCTCGACGCCATCTGCGCGGCCGCCGAGAAAATCCGCAGCCGCTCCCAGGCACTGATCGTCGTCGGCATCGGCGGCTCGTATCTCGGCGCCCGCGGCGCGATCGAGCTGCTCAAGCCCCTGCCCGCCGAGGGCGACCCCAGGGTCTTTTTCGTCGGTAACGGTCTGAGCCCCGACTATCTGTGCGACGTGCTGCGCCAGCTGGGCGACAAGGACTTCGACGTCAACGTCATCTCGAAGTCCGGCACGACGCTCGAGCCCGCTGTGTCCTTCCGCATTTTTCGCGAGCTGCTTGTGAAGAAGTACGGCGACAGGGCCGACGAGCACATTTTTGCCACGACCGACGCGCGCCGCGGCGCGCTGAAGGCCCAGGCCGATCAGAAGGGCTGGCCCTGCTTCGTCGTGCCCGACGATGTCGGCGGCCGCTTCAGCGTGCTCTCCGCTGTCGGCCTGCTGCCGATGGCCGTGGCCGGCATCGACGTGCGCCGCGTGATCGACGCCGCTATCCGTGAATTTGACGCGCTTGACCTGCGCAGCAGCGAAAACCCCGCCTGGCAGTATGCCGCCGCCCGCCAGAACCTGTACAACACCGGCAAGACCGTCGAGCTGCTGGCCTGCTACGAGCCCAGCTTCCGCTTTATGGCCGAGTGGTGGAAGCAGCTCTATGGCGAGAGTGAGGGCAAGGACGGCATCGGCATCTTCCCCGCGAGTGTCGAGTTTACCGCCGATCTGCACTCCATGGGCCAGTATATCCAGGCCGGACGCCGCGATCTGATGGAGACTGTGGTGCGCTTCACGAAGTGCCGCGATGAATTCAAGATCCCCTTCGACGCCGACGATGCCGACGGTTTGAATTATGTCGCCAACCGCGACCTGGCCGATGTATGCCGTGTGGCCGCCGACGCGGTCAAGGCAGCCCATATCGACGGCGGCGTGCCCAATATGGTCGTCGAGGTCGAGGAGCGCAACGAGGAGGGCTTTGCCTCGCTGGTCTGCTTCTTCGAGATGGCCTGCGCCATTTCCGGCTACATGTCCGGCGTCAACCCCTTCGACCAGCCGGGCGTCGAGGCCTATAAAAAGAA
This sequence comes from Oscillospiraceae bacterium, assembly GCA_902766405.1. Lineage (GTDB taxonomy): Bacteria > Bacillota > Clostridia > Oscillospirales > Oscillospiraceae > Limivicinus. Next base: position 8,839 of record CACXDT010000157.1, on the reverse strand, counting down.
CATGTTCCGCATGCTGGGCAAGCCCGGCGCGAAATAATAGGCTGACCTATCAGCAATCCTCCGTTCCTTTTTGGAACGGGGGATTTACTATTGTTAAAAAGTTTGTAACTATTCAGTCCTCACTGTCATTAAGTTAAGCGTAAATGTTCGCATATACGTTAAAAGCTTGATGTTTGCAACAATGCCTTCCCCTCGAGGGGAAGGTGGCGCGGCCCGTCTCCCGCAAGGGCCGCGACGGATGAGGTGGCGTTTACCGTCTCTGAGTCAGCATAGTACAGACGGCAGGCGTGACACCTCATCCGTCATCCAGCTTGCGGGAGACGCTGGATGACACCTTCTACCCGTAAAGGGCACAATGCCCTCCAGGGGAAGGCATGGGCTGGCCTAACATTTTCTCAACTAAATGTCGTTGAGGACTGAATAGATAGAAAAGTTTACGTTGCTTTCACGATTTCGGATTTTTTACCTCTTGCTTTAGCACCGGAAAAATGGTACAGTAAAGATACCAAAAAGAAAAGGAGTGATCCTACTTGGTTAAGATCATCATGGGTCTGAAAGGCTCCGGTAAGACCAAACGTCTGGTCGACATGGTTCGTGAGGCGGTTAACGCCGATCACGGCGATGTCGTGTGCATTGAAAAGGATAAGAAGCTCACCTACGATATCCCCTATCGCGCCCGGCTGATCGACGCCGGCGAGTACGGCATCGGTACGTATGCTTTTTTACAGGGCTTTATCAGCGGCCTGCACGCGGGCAACTACGATATCACCCATATCTTTATCGACAACTTCTATAAGCTTGTCGGTGACAAGTCTGTTGACTCGCTCGACCGTTTCGTGACCTGGCTCGATGCCTTCTCCGCGGCACAAAATGTTGAGTTTGTGCTCAGCGTCTCATCCGAGCTCGAAAACGCCACCGAGACGATCAGGGCACATGTTATCTGAGCACCATTTTGCAGGCGATAGAAAGGCCTGAACGTATCGTAGAGACGGCTGCCGGCCGCCCTGTGTTTCAATGAAACATTTCAACAAAAAAAGTTGGGCAAATTCGTACATGATGCGAATTTGTCCATCTTTTTATGTATTATCTATGATTCTGTGCGCGGGCGGCTGACTGCGTGTCCTGCGGGCACAGCCGCCCTGACGGTATCAATTGATACGCCGAACAAACGCACTCGATCAACTCATTTTCTCGAAAAACAGCTGGATCACCTGGCGGGCAAGCGCAGCCTCGTCGGGATAGAATTCCACAAAGGTGTTATCGTAGCTGACTTCACCCTCGATCGAATAGATCGTGGTAAACCGGTAATCACGCAGATTCTCCGCCGCCTTCGACATCTCGTCGGTGGTCAGATCCGAAATCACATAATCGGACAGTGCAGAGGCCAGGCGGTAGCCGAAACGCTGATCCGCGCGCATGCGCTCGTCGATCTGACGGTAAAGCGCGTTGATATACTCTCTCTGCCGGCGCATACGGCTGACGTTGGAGCCGTCACCCACGGCCATGCGAGAGCGTACGAAAGTGAGCGCCTGGTTACCGGCAAGACGGACATCCTTTCCCATTTCCATGGCGGGATCGATAGAAGAAAAATCATCACTGATATGGACAACGACGCCGCCCACCGTATCGTTTAGTGCAGCGACACCGTCCATCGTGATCGAGACATAATGGTCGATCGGAACATCATATAATAGGCGCGAGACCGACCAGACCGTGTTGCGGCAGCTGTCCCTACCGCCGGAACCGTAGGTATGTGAAAGAGCCAACTGCGCGGTTTCTGTTCCGACAGTCTGCCCATTAAGACCGAGCTGTCGGATCTCCGTCATCGTATCACGGTTGATATGCAGGGCGCTGTAGCTCTGATTGCTGTGGTCGACGATCATCAGAAACAGGAAATCGCACTGCTGGAAGTTACGGTAATACGACTCTTGCGGCAGATCCTCGGTAAACTTGTCGATGCCGAGAAACAGATAGGTATCCAGGTCATCCCGCAGGCGATAATCTACGCCCTCATAATTAAGCTCTATGCGATTACTCTGATAGGGCTCATCCACATACAAGGCCGCTCGCTCAGCCTCCTGCCGCTGTTCATACAGGCGAATACCAAGAAAGCCCGCCCCGATCACTGCCAACAAAAGGACAGTGACCAAGACGGAGCTCTTTGAATTCTTACGTCTGTGAGCCTGACGCATACAAGCTCAATCAGCCCTTCTCGACGTTGGAGTTGACGACGAAAACGATGGGGCCGACATAGCTGACCTCGAGGCAAGCCTCGCCGTTCTCATCAAGAACAACAGGAACCTCGACCCAGACACCGCTGACAAGCTGCATGACCTTCATCAGGTTATTGGGCAGCACGACCTTGACGAGAACCTTGACAGCAGGGGTCTCGCCCTCGACATACTCGGTAGCGAGCACAGACTCACCGTTCTCGTCCTTCGCGTCGAAGTAGAACACGTCGCTGACAGCGGGGACAGCATCCTCGGAGGTGTCATAAACGTCAGCAGCAATGGTTCTGGTGGTCTCGACAGCAGCGGCAGACTCAACAGCCTTAGCCAGATCGTCATTGTTCGTGACGCCAGCAACAGCGGCATCAACAGCGGCCTTCACTGTCTCGTCTTCCGCATCGACAGCTGAAGTAAGCTCGACAGAAATTTCACCGTCGAAACCTTCGACAACAACGCTTTCCTCATCGACTTCGGGAGCGGCTTTCGTCGTGACACTGGGATTGACATCAGCAAAAGCAAAGACGCTCAGGCTGGCCAGCATCATGACGGCAAGGACTACAGAGAGTACTTTCTTCATGGGGTTACCTTCCTTTCATCCACGTTGGGATACATAATATATGCTAATTGGTCGTTTCAACCAGTTTAGCCAAAACCAAAAACCGTTGTGCTTCGTCCCGCGAAAGCTTTTTCGTCAGGACCAGTATACGGTCGCCAGGGCTAATGTTTACGCTTTCGTCTGTTTGACGCCGCAGCGTATGATAGCCTTGAACATCCTCTAAAAAAGCCGATATATCGGCTTCTGATTGGAATTGATTGTAATCGTGGGATATGAGCGCGTCGGAAAACTCGCTCGCACAGAACACCTGATAGCGCAGCACCTGATCTTCCGTGATCACTGCGATCCGATTATGCTCCTGAAGGCTGTCACCTGAACGATACCACTCTTCAAGCCCGTCAAGAACACTCAGTGACGACTCCGATTTTCCATAGATCACTGAGACCCGATCGCCAAAGCGTTTATCACTGTAGCGAAAATGGGTATACAGGCAGCCGCGTTCGTCCTCACTGCGATCCCATCCATGCGATTGATAGAATGCAATATCCTGCGTCTCGCTCTGTGCAACAGGCGCACTGACAGACGTTCCGGGAATGCTCAACCACGCATAGATTTCCGGGTTGACTTCTTGCAAAGCGGGAAAATTGATGCTCTTCGCGGCCCCAAGTCGTCCAGAAACAACTCGTTCAGCAATCGCGGCGCTGCTTTGCAGCAGCTTCTCTGCCGGTGAAGCAGAGTCGAAAGCAGAGCACCCTGTCAGCAGTATAGCTGACAGCAGCAGATTCGCAATCACTCTTAGCTGTCTCTTCACGGTAAAACCTCTTGAAGAAGACGGTGACCCAACTGATCGATCTCTTCTAAGGTCTCGCTCCCGACCGTACGCTGAATACGCCTGACAGCCTCGTCCATGCGCGGACGCCGATCCGTCATATTGTGACAATCCGTACCCAACAGGTGGATCCGCCCCTCCCGCAACAGCTTCAGTGCTTTTCTCCCCTCCCAGAACGGAAGAAAGAAATCGGCGTTGGACTGCATCAGGATTCCGCGGCTGAGAAACTCATCCCACACAGAGACCTTCTGTTTAAAATAATACCGCTCGATATGGGCCATGATCAACTGGACGCGATGGCTTCTTGCCATCTCGTTGACCTCGGCGATCATCGACTCGCTCCAAGAGGTAAAGGGCATCTCCAGTAATAAAAGATTCGTTCCTTCGGTGCACAGCGACTCCAAGGAGGAAATCCGAGAGATACCGGGAAAATACAGAACCTCAGCACCCAGTATAATCCGCGGGCAATCATCTGTCAAGACCTGTTTTAATGTCTCAAAAGCCGCATTTCTGCGCTGAAGATACGATTCCGGACTTCGGTGGGTAGCATAGAAATGCGAGGTTGCTACCACAGTGTCGACTCCCTGCGCCTTCAGCGCGCGCAGCATTTCCAGACTCTCATCCGTACTCTGGCTGCCGTCGTCAATACCGGGAAGTATATGACTGTGGAAATCAATCATTTCTCAGTGTCTGATTTCTGACCCTGCTTCTCCGCTTTGGCCGCGCTCGACGCGCCGGTTGCCTTAATGAAAGCGTCGCTCTTTTTCCCCTTTGTCGATCCTTCCGCGTTTTCGTAGCCGTAGCCGTAACCATAGCCATAGCCATAGCTCTTACCGTACTTCCCGTACTTTCCGTATTTGCCGTACTTTCCGTACTTGCCATAGCCGGATTTTTCCATCGATACATCGGTCATAACGAAGCCGAGGAACTTGGCGCCGATCTTGCGGATCTGATACATGCAGTCGTCCAGCGCGCGGCGGCTCGTATAGTTCTGACGAACGACGACCACCAGACCGTCAGTCCAGGGGGAGATGACCAGCGCGTCGGCCACAATGTTGATCGGCGGCAGGTCTACAATGATGTAATCAAAAATCTCTGACAGACTCTGGAGCAGCGACTCCATCCGCTGTGAACCCAACAGCTCCGAGGGGTTCGGCGGGATATCACCGGCGGCCAGCACATACCAGTTCTCATAGTAGGGCGAAACCTGGATCGCTGCCTTTTCGTGCGACAGGCCGGCCAACAGATTGCTCAGGCCGGGCGTAGCCTTGAGGCCGACTTTGGTGTGTGCCGTCGGCAGGCGCATATCCGCGTCGATCAGCAGGACGCGCTTCCCCGATTGGGCGACCGTATAGGCCAGATTTGCGGCGGTCGTGGATTTGCCTTCGCCGCGCATTGAGCTTGTCACGCCGACGATCCGACAGGGCTTTTCCGGCATAGAGAAGAGCAGGTTGGTTCTCAGCAGCTTATACGCCTCTGACGCCGCAAAGGTCATATTGTCGAACATGATGTCCCGCTGTTCGCGATCCACAGCAGGAGAGGCCACTTTCTTTTTCGTTGCCATCAGTCTCTTCCTCCCTTTCTGTCCTCACTGGCCTTCTTGGCCTCGCGGGAGGCTGCACCGTAGCCATAGCCGTAGCCGTAACCGTAACCATAGCCGTACTTTTTCTGTCCCCTCGCCTCCAGATCCGGGATTGAGGCAAGCACGGGCGATTCGAAATTCGAGAGCAGATAATCCTCGTCGTGGATCACATCGTCCTGCAGCTCACGGATCACAACGATACCGCCGGCCAGAACGACACCCAGCATCAAGCCGATCATCGCGTATTTCAGATAGCTCGGCGATACACGGGAATGCGGGGTGACAGCGTAGTCGACGACCTCAACCGAGCTGTTATTGACGATGTCGGAAATCTTATCCGGCAGGATATTGGCGATGACATTGGCCAGCGTGCGGGCCTCATCGGGATCGGACGATCTGACCGTAACGCGGAACAGACCTGTCGAGTTCACCGCTGTGGCCGAAACCATCCTGCGCAGCTGTTCATAGGTATATGGGGCGCCGCTCTCCTGCAATACCAGCTCCATATTGGCGCGAGACTGCAAAATGGCGACATAGGTATCGACCAGACTGGAGGCCGCGTTCAACTCGCCGGTCGTAATGGCCACCGCGCTCGAGAGCGAAATCGTGCTGTTGTTCACGTAGAACAGAGCGTTGGCCTCGTACATGGGGGTGACAAAGCTCTGCGCATACAGGAAAGCCACCGCGGAAAAGAGGATACCTACAATCAGGATCACAGCCGCGTATCTCCACACAGCAAGCAGCAGCTTTACGAGATCGATCTCAATTTCGTCGTTTTCTTTTTTAACCATGGTCGACTCCCATCTTTAGCCGATTATGCTGTGGAGCAGGCCCTTATTGCGGCTTGCCTCCATCGCTGCATTGATTTCCTGGATCTGCGCACTGATCGCAGATATCTGACTGTCCAGCTCGCCGAGCTGTTCGTTGAGCTCCCAATCGAGCTGAAGCGAGTTCTGATTGGCCATCTCGTGGGCAGCTCTCGCATTTTCATAGCTCGCCACGACGAGCAGCGGATTGACCTTTGTCTTGTTGTTGGTCTTGGTTGTCGTCGTCGGAACAGGCGTGATGTACGGATCATTCTCCACGTCTGTGATCAGGACATACCACTTTTCCATCATCTCGGTGAAGGACTTGCTCTCGAATTGATCGAGGATATCGTTTGTGCTGAGCGTGAAGGTCAGATTTCCGCCATCTGTTTCCGCCAGGAGATCGAGATCGCTCATCACGCCGGTGTAATTCCAGGGCATGGCTCCGGTCACCCAGACCGATCCGAATTCAGTGACGGTATTCGTATGTCCGTCCGCAGCGTTGACGATCACGGTGGTGATTCCGCAGTCGAGCAGCGACTGCTCCAGCGCCGGATCATAGCCGTTCGGGAAATAAATCGACGTCGGCATCGGCAGCTCAAGGCTCTGCATATACCACTGCATATTTTGATAGTAGTCGTCAAAGGTTCTCCCGTCGTAAATCAGGCAGGTTCCCCAGCCGTCAAGGATCAAGCGCTTATACTGCTCGACGGTCATGACCTGATTGCTGAAGCGAACCGGCCGCGATGCGAGCGATACCCCCAGGACACCGGTGACACCGTGGGTGCGCATGATCGGATACACCTGTTCGAAGATGTCGGAGCTGAGCTCCCGCACCAAAAGCTGCATCGTGCTGGTGTCTCGCTTTTTCTTCTCGTACTCCTGCTGCAGGTCTTTTTTCTGCCGCTCAAGCTCGTCGATCTGCTGCTGCAGCGGCTCGACCTGGGAATACATCTCCAACATGTAGCGCTGATCCGCTCTGTCCTTTCGGTACACGTACAGTGCCCCCGCCACCAGGACACACAGTACCAGTACAAGTGAAATTATCCGTTTCAAATCCAATCCAACCTCACTTAGGTCAAATATTTCTTTCGCCGTACATCCAACCGCTCGTTGTTCGTTCCCGTGTTCGAAACAAGAATGGCCTTATTTCCACAAAATTTGCGTTTCTAATTATAATTGTTCAGATAAAAAATGTCAACTGATTCTTCCTTTGGGATACTATACAATTTTTTCCCATTCACGCGTTCTTGTTTGCGCACAAGCGCCGAGAGGATCACGCCGCCGTCAAATGCGGCTTGGAGGACAGCCTTAGAGGCTGTCCTCCAAAAATGCGTTGACAGTACAATCAGAGCGCGTTGGTCTTGTTGACAAGGGCTGTCAGGTCGACAAACTCTTCGATCTCAGATTCGATGCTGTCATCGGTCTGCTCCTGGAAGTCGTTGTAGCACTCCAGGCCGGAGCCGGCCGGGATCAGCTTGCCGATCATGACGTTCTCCTTCAGGCCGATCAGGTGGTCGATTTTGCCCTTGATGGCGGCATCGGTCAGCACGCGGGTCGTCTCCTGGAAGGAGGCGGCGGACATCCAGCTGTCGGTGGCCAGCGAGGCCTTGGTGATACCGAGCAGCAGCTGGGTGTAGGTGGCCTTGCTGAGCCCCTCTTCGCCGGCGTCGATGCGCGCCTGGACCTTGCGGTTCTCCTCCTTCAAAAGGCCGATGTCGACCTGTGAGCCGGAGAGCAGGTTGGTGCTGCCGGAGTCCTCGACACGCACCTTGCGCATCATCTGACGGACGATGACCTCGATGTGCTTGTCGTTGATGTCGACGCCCTGCTGGCGGTAGACCTTCTGAACCTCGCTGGTGATATAGCTGCGCACGCCCTTGCGGCCGAACTCGTCGTCGTCCACGCCGCGGATGCGGAGCACATCGTGCGGATTGAGCGAGCCGGAGGTCAGTTCCTGGCCGCGGTCGACATGGTCGCCGTTGTGCACCAGGATGCCGGCGGAGTGGGGCACGGTATAGACACTGGTCTCACCCTCTCCGGTGCCGGTGACCGTGATGTTGTACATGACACCCTTCTTGGCCTCGTCGATCGAGACAGTGCCGGAGTTCTCGGCCAGGATCGCCATTCTCTTGGGCTTGCGTGCCTCGAACAGCTCCTCGACACGGGGAAGACCCTGGGTGATGTCGTCGCCGGCGACGCCGCCGGTGTGGAAGGTACGCATGGTCAGCTGCGTGCCGGGCTCGCCGATGGACTGGGCCGCGATAACGCCGACGGCCTCGCCCTTGTTGACGGGCTTGTCGAGCGCGAGATTGATGCCGTAGCACCTGGCGCAGACGCCGGTGGCAGCCTCGCAGGTCAGCACCGAGCGCACCAGGGCCTTGTGGATATTGCGGCTCTCGAGGACATCAGCGTCCTTCACAGAGAGCATATGATCGGTACCGAAGAGGACCTCGCCGGTGGCGGGATCGGTGATCGGCGCGGCCGGGAAGCGGCCGGCGATCGCCGTGCCGAAGCTTTCGACCACCTGACCGCGGTCGTACACGGCGGCGGCCCAGACGCCCTCGGTCGTGCCGCAGTCGTCGACACGGATGATCACGTCCTGGCAGACATCGACCATACGGCGCGTCAGATAACCGGAGTCGGCGGTGCGGAGCGCCGTGTCGGCCATGCCCTTTCGGGCGCCTCGCGTGGAGATGAAGTATTCCAAAACGGAAAGGCCTTCGCGGAAGTTGGACTTGACGGGGATTTCGATGGTCTTACCGGCGGTGTTCGCCATCAGGCCGCGCATACCGGCCAGCTGACGGATCTGGTTCATCGAGCCGCGGGCGCCGGAGT
>CACXDT010000156.1 GCA_902766405.1 Oscillospiraceae bacterium | reverse complement strand
CTCAATGCCATGGTAGACCGGCTGAAAAGCTCTCTTACCCCTGCGCGCGTTAACCAGGTCATGTACGGCATTTTCCGCCGAACCGAGGGCCATGTGCGGCAAATACTCCGTGAGGATATCCCGCCACAGTATTATTTCAAGCCGTCAGAGATTTCGCAGGCCGTGGGCCACGCCAAAATGACCGGAGGAGCCGCCGGAGGCGTGGGCTGCGTTATCCCCGTTACCGGGCCGAAAAAGAGCATCGGCGGCGGATTCAGCGCCAGCGGCGGCGCTCACGGATGGGCGAGCCTGCACCGCAAGTACCGCGTCAAGGCACGTATCGTTAGATCCGGCCAAAGCACGCTGCCGCAGCAGATGAGCAGTTACGGCGGGCAACCGCCGTTCAGAAATCTCGGATCGAAACTCGGCGGGTTGACCTTTACACGCGCCGGGCGTGGCCGGTTCCCGATCATGAAGGTTGTAGGTATCTCTGTGGCTCAGGCCCCGATGAACCGAAGCAAAGCAGCGGTTGAGGGGGATATCAAATCCTACATGGAAAAGCGTATGGCGCACGAGCTCCAGCGCCTGATAGGCGGCTAATATGATAACGAGCATGACAAAGAAGGAGCTTGCGAGTATTGCAGGCTACACCTATCGGCGACTGTATGATATCGACAGAGATTTGCCGAAAAACAAAAAACTGTTTGTAGCGAGCGAGGACGGGAAATACGACCTCGCTCTTTTTGTTCAGCGGTGGGTCGATTACAACCGGGCGGCAATGGAACAGGAGACGGAGGATCTTGACATTGTAAAAGCCCAGCATGAAGCCGTCAAAATGAGAAAGACCCAACTGGAAGTTTCCCGATTGGAGGGTGAGTATGTCCCTGTGCGGGAGGTTGAACAGCTGTGGGCCAACATCGCCGCCGTCGTGCGCGGGCGCTTTGTGTCGCTGCCCCGCAAGCTCGCCCCGGCGCTTGTCATGATCGATAGCCCGGACAGGATCGAAGAAATCATAGACCGCGATGTGAGAGACGCCCTGAACATGATCGCCGAAACGCCGCTTCCCGGTGCGCCGGGTGACGCGCAACCGGACAATGACGAGGATGATGATGCTTGAATCTCTACGAGTTGGGGCGGAAAACGCTCGATATGTTCCGCCCGCCGAGCGACGAAAGCGTAAGCGAATGGGCGGACAGTAAGCGCGTAATCGTCGGCAAGAGCGCACCGGAGCCCGGCCCGTGGCACACAGACCGCGCACCCTACCAGCGCGAGATCATGGACAGCTTCAGCCAACGAGGCATCCATGACATCGTAATCATGTCCAGCGCGCAGATCGGCAAAACGGATATGACTGTGAACATGATGGGGCGGATGATCGACCTCGACCCCGGCCCGTCTTTGCTTGTTATGCCCGCTGAAGACGACGTAGAAAACTTCTCCAAGGAACGACTTGCCCCGACTATTGAGGCGACACCGGCGCTGCGCGACAAGGTCTACACCGGAAACGGCAGCACCATCACGCAAAAGAATTTCCCAGGCGGCTTTCTGAGCATGACGGGCGCCATGTCGCCCGGCGGCCTGAAAAGCCGACCGATTCAAAACCTGTTCATGGACGAGGTGGACGGCTACCCGGCATCGGCCGGTATTGAGGGCGACCCCGTGAACCTGGCCCGAAAGAGGACACAGAACTTCACTTTTGCCAAGCGCGTATACACCAGCACGCCGACACTGAAAAGCACATCCCGCATCTACCGCGAGTTTCTGAAAGGCACGCGCGAGGAGTGGGAGATCACCTGTAAGCATTGCGGCGACCACAGCCAGATCCTTTTTGACGATATCCGCTTTGAAAAACAGGCGACGGCTGACGTGAACGGGCAAAAGGAATACGAGGTAACAAGCGCCGTGTGGCGCTGCCCGAAGTGCCACAACACCATGACGGAGTATGAAGTGAAGCGCGCTCCGGCACAATGGGTGGCCTACAATCCGAAAGCCCTGAAACGTGGCATACGCTCGTTCCACCTGAACGCTTTTATATCCCCCTGGTCGGACTGGAAAGCCGAGTGCAAAAAGTTCCTCGACAGCAAAGACGACCCGGAAATGCTGAAAACCTTTTACAACCTGGAGCTTGGCTTGCCGTTCGAGCACAAGGAGATCACCACCGTACCGGAGGCGATGTATCTGCGACGCGAGCATTACAACGCTGAGGTTCCAAACGGCGTGCTTGTGCTGACAATCGGGATCGACACGCAGGACAACCGCCTGGAATACGAGGTAAAGGGCTGGGGCCGCAATGAGGAGAGCTGGGGGATCCAGTACGGCGCGCTGCCGGGACGGGCAGACGAGCCGGATGTTTGGGAAATGGTCGATGCGCTGCTTGATCGGGAATGGCGGCTTGAAAACGGCAAGACCATCAAGGCAGCCGTGACCTTCATGGACGCCGGCGGCCACTATTGGGATGATGTGATGGCCCAATGCTACCGCCGCCGACACAAACGCATCTACCCCATCAAGGGCGACAACAAGGACAACGGGCCGCTGGTGCGCCACACGAAGAGCACGAAGAAAGATCAGAATTATTTCATGCTCAACGTCATGGCAGGCAAGCGGGCCGTGCTTCACAATGCGGGCGTGACAAAATTCGGCCCGCGTTTTATGCACTACCCGGACGACGAGGAGCGCGGCTACGACGAGAACTATTTCAAGGGCCTTATCAGTGAGGTCATAAAGCCCGTGAAGAAGCGCGGCGTTTACGTCGAAGAATGGGTAAAAATCTACGAGAGAAACGAACCGCTGGATATCTGCAACTATGCCCGGTGCGCTTTCAAGGGCTTCAAAATCGACCTGGACGCTTTTGAAAAGCGCCTCTACGGTGAGACAAAGATCAAGCCCGCGGACACAAGCGGAAAACCAAAGCGACCGAAGGGGCTTATTTCCAGCGGGATCAAAGTATAGCAAGGAGGCGCTGCCATGGCATACAGGAACGGCAAGTATTACAACGCCGCGTACACTTACGAGGAAGCCTGCCGATACCTGAACGACTACAAGGCCGCCCTGACGGCTCTTGTGGACGGGCAGGCCAAGGAGTACCAGATCGGCACGCGCCGCGTGACACTGCTTGATGTGGGCGATATTGAGGCGATGATCGACAAGTTCGCGGGCATCAAGGAGAAGTACGAGACGAATATCAGACCGGCCCGCAGCGTGGCGGTCGTTTTCCGCGACACATAAGGAGGGGCTGAAATGGCAGAGGAAAAGATCGGCACCGCCCTCCGGGTGAAGCCGAGAAAGCGCGGCGAACAGCCGCAGGCGGATGTTAACGCAAAGCCGGGACGCCCCGCGCCGCGACCGGAAAAAACAGCCAGCGCCAGCGGCTATTACTATCACGGGGCAAGCCGGACAAAAAACAGCCTGATCGGATGGATCACCGGCGGCGGCAGCGCAGAGGACGACATCGACCGACAGGCTTCCACCCTGCGCGTGCGTGCGCGCGACCTGTATGCAGGCGGCGGCCTCGGACGCGGCGCCCCCGCAACGATGGTTACAAATGTCGTTGGCTGGGGCATCCGGCCAAAGCCGAAGATCGACGCAAAGTATCTCGGCCTGAGCGACGAGGCCGCCGAGGAGTGGCAGGCTACGGCGCTGCGCGAGTTCAATCTATGGGCCAAGAGCGTCATGTGTGATGCCACGAGGCAGAACAGCTTTTGGGAACTGCAAGAGCTGGCTTTCCGCAGTATGCTGGTCAGCGGCGACGTGTTCGCACTGTTCGGAATGAAAGAGAACAAGCGCAGTCCCTATAAGACGGTCATCCATCTGATTGAGGCGGACCGCATCAGCACGCCGGAGAGCACCGGCGAGAGTGAGGCAAAAAACACCGATTCCGGCGGGCGCATTGTGGACGGCGTGGAGATCAACGCCGACGGCGAAATCGTGGGCTATCACATCGCCACCTATCACCCGTTGGCCGAGGAAACCCCGGAACAAATCACCTGGACGCGCGTAGAGGCAAGAGGAAAAGATACCGGGATGGAAAACGTGCTGCATTTAATGACGGTCGAACGCCCGGAGCAGCACAGAGGGATTCCATTCGTTTCCGGCATGATCGAACAGGTAAAGCAGCTCGACCGGTATATGGACGGCGAGCTGGCAGCAAGCCTTGTCGCCGCGATGCTGACGGTGTTTATCACAAGCGACGACACCGCCGATGATGGGTACGACAGTATCAACGACAGCATCAACGAGGACGAGAAGGTAACAGACGACAGCATGAAGATCGAGCTTGGCAGCGGCAATGTTTACGAGCTGCCGCCGGGCAAGAAGGTCGATCATGTGGGCGTGAACCGCGCCCCGACCGCGTTTGAAAGCTTTGTTTCCGAGGTCGTGACGATGGTGGGCAGCAGCATGGAGATCCCCTACGAGGTCTTGATGCACCGCTACGATCACAACTACACGGCAAGCCGGAGCGCCATGCTCGACTTCTGGAAAGTTGTACGCCGCTACCGCCAGCACTTTATCGACCGATTCAATCAGCCGGTTTATGAACAGTGGCTCGCCGAGGCCGTAGCCCTGGGGCGCATCGAAGCTCCGGGCTTTTTTGACGACCCGGCCGTGCGCGAGGCCTGGTGCGGGTGCCAGTGGATCGGAACCAGCCAGGGCCACGTGCAGCCCGTGCAGGAAGCGAACGCCGCGAAGATCCGCATGGAGCTCGGCATTTCCACGGGCGAGCAGGAGGCCATGGAATACAACGGCGGCGACTGGAAAGAAAACATGGCGCAGCGCGGGCGCGAAATGCAGCTTCAGCGCGAGGTCACGCCAAAGGAGGATACAAACCATGCCGAATGAAAGAAAGCAATTCCACATCGTTGCGGCGGCTACGGCACTCGGGAACCGGCGCGGCGAAGTTACGGTCTACAGCACAATCGGACGCTATAAGTACGGCGATAACGACCCGACCGAAACCAGCAACAACTTCGACAAGCAGTTGAAAGCGCTGGGCGATGTGGACGAGATCACCGTGCGCATCAACAGCCCCGGCGGTGTGGTGTCTGAAGCCGTCGCCATCCGCACATCGTTGATGAAGCACAAGGCGAAAAAGACTGTTGACATCGAGGGCTGCTGCGACAGCGCGGCTACTCTTATTGCCTGCCTGCCGGGCGCGCGTGTGCGCATGGCAAAGGGCGGTGAGTATATGATACACCGTTGTTCGACCCTCGCCTGGGGCCACGCGGACGATCTGCTTTCCGCCTATAACAGCGCGACGCAGACCGATAAGGACATGGCCGGAATCTACGCAGAGCGCACGGGCAAGAGCGAGGACGAGTGCCTGGAGCTTATGAAAGCGGAAACCTGGTACGGCGCGGAGGAGGCCAAAGAGGCGGGCTTTGTAGACGAGCTTATCACCGGCGCGGACGAGGAACTGGAGCTTACAGCCTGCGCGGTGGACAGCGAGACCATGGAGCTGATGCGCACGTGCTATGCGCACGTGCCCGAGCGTGCCATCAAACCCGGCAAGGAGCCGGACAACAACCCTGTCAGCAACGAGACTTCGGCAGTTGCCGCCGGAAACTCGGCTGAAAATAATGCAGAAGGAGTGAACCACATGCCTGAACTGAGAGACGCAACTGCCGAACAGCTTCAGCAGGAGAACCCGGCGCTGGTTGACACCATCGCCAAGGACGCTGTTACCGCGGAACGCGAGCGCGTGAAGAAGATCCAGAAGCTCACCCCCAAGGGGGCAAAGTGGGAAGCCATGTCGAAGAAAGCCATCGACGAGGGCCAGAGCCCTGCTGACTTCCTGGAAGCGGTGATCGCCGAGCAGGAGAAAACCGGCGCGGAGTATCTCACGAACCGCGTTGCGGAGACCACCCCTGCCGCCGAGGTCGGCGCCGGCGACAGCAGCGATCACGACGACGGTACAGAGGCCAAGACGGCCCAGGCCGCCAAGGACATTGCGGAGCTCGCCAAGGGGATGAGCTACAGCGGCTTTGAACTGGCCTGAATTAAGGAGAGGAGGAAAACAAGCTAACATGGAAAACCTGTTTGGCACCATCGGAGCCCACGAGCCCAGCTATTTGCTGGCGACCAATAACGAGACGGACGCCATCGCTATTTCGGTTGAGCCCGGCAACGGCACCGTTCCCGCCGGGGCGGTGATGTACCGCAAGACCGGCGTGCTCTATGCGCCCGCCGCCGCTGCGAATATCGCAGAGGCGAACAACCTTGTTGTGCTGCGCGACGACGTGGACACGACCACGAGCGCGACTGTGGCCGTGGCAGCCGCAGCCTACCGCAAGGCCAACTTCATCGCCGGTAAGGTGCTGGTCAAGAACGGCAACAACTACGAGGCCATCACCGCCGCGCAGAGCGTTGTCCTGCGCAAGCAGGGCCTCACCCTGAGCCCGATGGACGACTGGAGCGGTGACGCTGTTGTTGCGGACAACACCGTTTCCTAAAAAGAGGAGGAAAAAGCTATGCCTGCAAATTTTGATCTTTTCAGCACGGCGGTCATGCTCCGCGCCGTTGAGCAGATGCCGCGCGTGTACACCTTCCTCGCCGACACCTTTGCCGAGAACGGCGAATGCTGCGATGACGAGCGCGCCATGTATGACTATCGCAAGGGCGCGGAAACCGGCCTCGCGCCATTCATTGTGCCGGGCACCGGCGGCGTTCCCATCAACCGCGAGGGCTACGAAATGCGTCAGATCCAGTTTTCGACCGTTGCCCCGGAGCGCGTCGTGACGCTGGCAGATGTTTCGAGCAGGATGTTCGGCGAGAACGTGACCGGTTCCATGACCCCGGAGCAGCGTTCCAAGCGCGTGATCGCCCGCGACCTGGTAGAGCTGCGGACGATGGTGCAGAACCGCCGCAACTGGATGGTGCGCGAGGTGCTGCTGAAAGGCCAGCTCGCCATCAAGCGCTACACGAACGAGGGCGTGGAGAAGGAGGCAAGCATGCTTGCCAACTTCGGCTTTACAAACTTCTATATCCCGACCACCCGCTGGGACCAGGCGGGCGCCAAGATCAACTACGACATGGAGAAGGTTTTCGATATGGTCTACGACGGCCTGGGGGACGTCGATACCCTCGTGATGGGCGCGGGTGTGTTCGAGGCCATGATGGCGAACAGCGACTACTGCAAGACCCTCGACATGGACAAGGTCTACATGGGCGAGATTGCCGCGCATTACGCGGGGCAGGGCGTCCGCTATCGCGGCACCAACTCCGACGGCGTGAAGATGATCTCCTACAGCGGCCACTTCCTCAACGACAGCCGCCAGAAGGAGTACCACATCCCGGCCGGTTATATCCTGGTCGGCAGCAGCAGGAAGAAGCCTGTCAAGTTCATGCACGGCCCCATCCAGAAGGTGCAGGGCCAGGACGAGAGCGCTCAGATTCACACCTACATCAAGAAGGAAGTTCCGTTCCGCATCGGCGGCAGCGCGAGCGATTCCATCTCCACGCGGCTTGTGAGCCGCCCGACTGTCGTTCCCGACAACGTGGGCGCGTGGGCCGTGATGAAGGTGCTGACCGGCACGACCTGATAAACCGCAAGCCTCCACATACACGGGGGCTTGCACCATGAACAGGAGGAACAGCATGAAAATCTACTACGCCAAGGTCAACACCGGGAGCCCCGCAACGGGCTTTATCTCCACGGGCGAAGTTCTGACCGAGGAGCAGACCGCAGCGCTGGGCGAGGAGAAACTTGCCGAGCTTGTGAGCGCGGGCGTTCTCGCCATCGGAGGCAAAATCGCCAAGGAAGAGGCGGACACCGACGACCGGGCCGAAGCCGAGGGCGCAGGCGGCGCGGACGTGATCGCTGACGCCGGGGAACAGACCGAAGCCGAGGAGCCCGAGGCAGCCGACGAAGAGGAACTGCCGGAGCTTGACCTTGCCGACGAGCTTGTGGGCGAGGCAGAGCCGGAGGAGAAGCCCAAGCGCAAGGGAGGCAAGGCGAAATGAAAGTCATTATCCTTGCCACCGGAAAGGCTGAGGAGCACAACGACAGCTACGGCGCGCGCCTGATCGAACAGGGAAAAGCCGTGCCGGCGCCGCCGGTGGCGGAAGAAGCCGGCGCGGTTTTTCCGCAGCGGTCGAAAAATCAGAGGGACAGCGAACGCCCGAATGATTTTTCGGGCACCGCAAGGCGGGAGGCCGCGCCGCCTGCAAAGCCTTCTGTCAAGAGAAACGCAGAGAGAAAGGAGTGATCCTCTGTGGCGCTGAAGGACAGAATCGCCGCCGACAACACCCGCGTGTTCATGAACATGGATCACTTTGCGGAGTACCACTTTTGGAATGGCGCAAGGATCCTCTGCGTGCCGGACGAGGAGCTTGCGATCAAGCGGAAAAACAACAACGTGAATGATATCTCCTGGGATAACAACACCCGGGAAATCCTGATTCATACGCCGCTGGCTGATTTTCCGGGAGGCGTAGAGCCGGAGCCCAATACGCAGATCCTTTTTGACAGGAAAACAATGTGGGTGCGCGAAAGTCACCACAACATGGGGATGCTCGACATTCTGCTTTCGGCGAGAGACCCGAGGGAGCTGATCTGATATGCGTACTACCGAGAGGCTGCGCAAGCTGAAGCGGTGGCTTGTTCAAGAGTTTTGCGAGGGCCGGGAAATGAAGGCTCCTGGCCCGAAAATGGACTACGGGCAGATCGTCCGAAAAACGCCAAGCTGTCATATCGGCTGGGCTCCGTCCAGACTGGACAAGGGACAGTTTCAGACTGAAGCGGAAACCATCTGCCCGGGCCTGCTGATTATGCCGAAGAGAGCGTTTACCAAGTACACCGAGGAGAAACGCTTTGACCGGTACAGCAACATTCACCGCCCGCAGGAAATGGGACAGCACCTTTCTGTTGATATTCTTTTCTCTGTCTATGAGCCGGGAACCCGCTTACCCGGATTTATCGACAGCATCAAGGACACCGGCGAAGGGGCTGATATGTCCCTGCTTTTGGAAGCAACCGAGCAGGGACTTTTCACCCTGTTTAACTGGATGGACGATATGCAGGAAAAACTGCTTGGCCAAAAGATGATCCCGGAAACCGATCTTGCCGTCGATGAGGATTCGATAACGTACAGTCTTTACAACGATCAAAACTATGTTGTCGATCGTCGGCCTATCTATTACGGCTTCGTCAGCGTTGATTTCTTGTGCTACGCAAACGAGGGCGCGAACAACAGCTATGAAAAATTACTTAACTAAGGAGGACAATAACAATGCCTGATTATCAGCATGGCGCATACGGACAGATTCAGGCCGTCGGCACCCGCGTCGCAGACAACAGCCAGGGCGCGATTGTCTATGTGGGCACGGCCCCGGTTCAGACTGTGGAGGGCGGCACGAAAAACGTCAATGTGCCTGTCGTTGTGAACAATATCGCGGAGGCTCGCGCAAAGTTCGGCTACTCCGACGACTGGGCGAGCTATACGCTGTGCGAAGCGATGCGCGTTCACCTCGAAAACAAAGGCGTCGGGCCGCTGATCCTTATCAACGTGCTCGACCCGGCCACGCATAAGGCCGCAAACAAGACCACCAAAAACCTGACCCCGAAGAACGGCCGTGTAACTATCACCGGCGCGGAGACCGCTGTGCTCGACAGTGTGACAGTCAAGACCGGCAGCGGCGAGAGCACCGCTGAAAAGGTCAAGGGCACGGACTACAGCATCGCCTATAACATCGCCAAAAAGTCGATCGTGATTCAGGAACTGACCGCCGGTGCGCTGGGGAAAACGGCCCTGACGATCGCCTATGACACTGTGACGCCATCTGCTGTGACGGCTGAAACGATCATCGGTGAGAGCGACGGAAACGGCATGAACACCGGTATTTTCGCCATTAAAAATGTGTATCAGGTGACGGGCTTCATCCCCGCCTATCTCGCTGTGCCGGGCTTTTCCTCTGTCCCGGCGGTGCACAGCGCCATGTATCAGAATGCCGTCAAGATCAACGGGCACTGGGACGCCTATATGTTCGTCGATCTTCCGATCACCGACGGCGAAAATCCCGTTACGCTGGAAACGGCGCGAACCTGGAAGTCCGCCAATGGATATACCCACGAGAACGAGACGGTATATTTCCCCATGGCAAAAGGCATCGACGGGAAGCTTTATCATCTGTCCGTCCTTGCCGCGGCCAATTTCCAGGAGCTCCTTCTTGGTCAGGACGGGATCCCCTGGAGAACCGCCAGCAATACCGAGTGCGCAATCATCGAAAACCTGTGGCTCGGAGAGAGCTATACAGGCCGTGTGTTCGACGATTCGATCATCAACGGCAAGCTGAACCAATACGGTATTGCCTCTGCGGCGTATGTCGGCGGGCGCTGGGCGATTTGGGGCTGCCACAGCGCCGACTATGACCAGGAGAACGGCGACCAGATCAACGTGGCGGAGACCAACCGCATGATGCTCTACTACATCAGCAATGACTTCCAGCACCGCCGCACCGGCGATGTAGACAAGCCCATGACGGCCAATGATATGCAGACGATCATCTCTGAGGAGCAGACCCGTATCGACGCGCTGCTGAAAATCGGCGCGCTGATCTATGGCGAAGTTCACGCCAACGCTACCGCCGACGCGAGAAGCGACATGATGAAGGGCGATTACTCGTTTGTATTCAACGTGACGACCACGCCGCTTGCCAAGAGCCTGACAGCAATCGTCAACTGGACGGACGACGGCTTCGTCACTTATTTTGAGGCCGTCGCTGGCTGATAAGAGAGGAGGAAACAACTATGCCGAGTAAAGTTTTTAACAACATTGAGGGGCACCGCCTCCTTGATAATAAGCGCGTATGCGAGGACGTGACCAAGATCGGTCTGCCGACCATCACGCACCCCACCACCACGATCAGTGCTGCAGGAATGGCTGTTGACGTGGATATGCCGAACACGACCCACCTTGACGCGATGGAGTTTTCCATCACGCACAACAACGGCGTGAACTGCAAATACCTCTCTGACCCCGGCAAGCACGTCATGGAGCTGCGCACCGTGCGCCAGCGTTACAATGTGGCAAAGGGCGAGATCGAGCACGAGAGTGTGAAGTTCCGTGTAGTCGGTGTCACCAAGGAAACGCAGAAGGGCGATATCGAAACCGGCTCCCCTTACGGCAGCACTGTCAAATACTCCTGCCTCCGCTACGAGGAGGAGGTAGACGGCAGGGTCGTCACTGTCATTGACGCGATGGCAGGCATCATCAAGTACAACGGCGTTGACTTCACGAGCCCCGTGGAGAATCTGCTGAAATAAGCGCAAATCCGGGAGACTGTACTTTCAGTCTCCCGTGCGTATCCAAAAACACAAAAAAGCACCAGGAGGGAACCAATGTCGAAAATTCAATCTGCTGTCTCACTGGCGGTCGAGATGGCGAATGATCCCACACACGGCTACAGCCAGCAGAACCGCTGGGGGCCGGACTACGACTGCTCGAGCTTTCTGATCCACGTCTGGCAGAGCGTTGGAGTGCCGGTGCGTGACGCGGGGGCGACGTATACCGGCAATATGAAGGCGGCGTTCCTCGCCTGCGGCTTTGCGGACGTGAGCGCCTTCGTCAATCTCGCCACCGGCGAGGACTGTATGCCCGGCGATATTCTGCTCAACGAGCGCGACCACGTGGCCATGTCGCTCGGCAATGAGCAGATGGTTTGGGCCAGCACCTCCGGCGGCCATCCCGAGCCGGGCGACCAGACCGGCCGCGAGATCCGCACCGGTGCGTTCTATTCGTTTCCTTGGGACTGCTGTCTGCGCTATCTCGCCGAGGACGCCGACGCTGCGAAGAGCAGCGATGCGCCCGCCATCGCATACGAGATTCCGGCTGCTCGATACCATGCATATCAGTACAAAGTCAGCTTGAACCTGCTGAAAAGTGGCGATGAAGGGCCGCTTGTTCACTCAATGCAGGTTTTGCTGAACAGTAAAGGCTTTCCGTGCGAAATCACCGGTCGATTTGACGCCGACACCCACGCCTCACTGATTGCATTCCAAAACGCCGCCGGGATCCTGGCCGACGGCGAGTGCGGCGGCCAAAGCTGGGCCGCGCTCCATAATTACCGCGTATAACCATTAAGCGCACGCCGTCTCGAAACCCTGCGAGCCTCGCGGGGCGTTGACGTAGGGACGGCCTGCGCCATCAAAAGCCAACATCATAAGGAGGAAAACTACATGAGTGAAAATGTGAACGCACAAATCGTAAACGGCCCCGAAGAGACAGCCGAGGACGAACAGCGCAGACGCAACGCGGAGAAGCGCAAGCAGATCGAGGAGCGCCGCGCCGAGGAGCAGCGCCGCTTGAAAGCGGCCATGGAGGCCATGCGAGAGGGCAAGGGCCGCCTGGAACTGGAAAAGCCCATCATCGCAGGCGACAAGGAGATCAAGGAGCTTGTGTACGACTTCACCGAGCTGACCGGCCTTGACTATACCGAGGCGATGGATTCCGGGCTTGGGGCTGGCAGGAACCTTTCCGGGCTTGGATATCGGCAGGGCCTCTCTCTGTTTGCCAAGGCTGCGGCCATCTGCAACGAGGGGCTGGATATGCAGGATATCGTCTCGCGCATCGGCGCGACGGACGCCGCGGAGGCTGTGGAGCTGGCAAGCATTTTTTTCAGCGGATCAATCCTGGCGGGGCGGAAGCGTATCTCGAAAAAGTAGTCACCGCCGGGATGGTGACACACACCTCCATACCGGATTTTCTCGGTATGAAGATCCGGCAATTCTACCGTGTCTACTCCGTGACCTACACTGTGCTCGAAAAACGGAGAGAGTAAAATCAAGAGAGGGGGCGGCGGCTTGCAAATCATCTATCAGGGCAAGGATATCACGCAATATGTGATCGTGCGCCAGTGCGTCGCCCGCGACACCACAGGAGGCCGCTGTGACAGTCTGGATATAGAATTTGAAAACGCGGCCGGGTGGTACGCCTGGGGGCCGGAGGAGGACGACACCATTTTGGTTGCCAACGACGGCTACGACACGGGAACACTGTACGTCAACACGGTACTGCCCACAGATGGCCGCTTCCGCATCTTCGCGACGGCGCTGCCCTGCAAGGCCAGGCGGAAAACATACCGCAGCTACGCAGGAAAGACCATCGGCGAGATCATGCAGAGCGCCGCGATGGCAAGCGGCATGGATTACGCGCTATACGGCATTGACGCTCAGACGGTGATTCCGTATATCGAGCAGGAAAACGAGAGCGCCGCCGCTTTTTTGCGCCGCCTCCTGATGTTGGAGGGCGCGGCGCTGAAATGCGTGAATGGAAAGTATGTCGGGATCGGCATACAGTATGCGCAGAATCGGGAGCCAAACCAGGGAATAGAGCTTGCCGCGAAGCGCAGCGGCTTTGACTACCGCCGAAACGGCGCAAAGCTACGGAGCCTGACCGTGCGGACACCATACGCCAGTGCGACCGCCACCGATACGGATGTACCCAGCAGCCATATTTCAACCGTTACGGGCGAGCATCCGGCCTTAAACAACATCCAGGCCGGGCGCTGGGCCAGAGGGCTGCTGCTGGACTTAAACCGGCAATGCGAAAGCCTGAAAGTAGAATCGGAGTACAACATCGGCTTTGCCTCCATGACGCGCATTGATATCACCGGGAACACGGACGCGACCGGTGAATGGGTGATCGAAACGGCGGAGCACGACTTCATCAACAAGACTTCAACCGCCCTGATGCGCCGCTGCATCAGGGCAATTTCATAGAGAGGGAACGGCATGGAATACGGCGCGATCATTGAACGCGGCAAAGTTCTCACCGTGAAAGTGGAGGGCTATACCGTCGCCTCCCTCGACCGGGAGGGCATCGAAAGCCCACCGATTTTCCCGATGGACGGGCGGAGCTACACCGTGGGCGACACGGTGTATTACTTTTTGTTCCGGGACGGAACCGGGAGAATCCTGTGCAAAGCATAAGGAGGCGTTGACAAAATGGCACAGAACCTGACCACCAACATCATCATCAACGCCAAGACCGGCAACGGCTTCGGAAAGGTCGGCGCAACGCTGACCGAAATGGGAATGATCGTCAACGGCATTTCCCAGCAGCTTATCGATTTCGGCGAGGATTCCGTAAAGGTCTACCGGGATTATGAGCTGAGTATGCGCGACGCGGAGGTAGCACTCTCCACGACCTACGGACGCGGCACGCAGCAGCTTCGGGGCGTGATGAATCAGCTCGACACGGCTGCGACCGAGTGGGCCGCAACCACGATATTCCACACAAACGATGTTGCCAATGCCATCTCGGAGGCGGCGCACGCAGGCTGGGACTATGACCGCATCATGGCCGGTCTGCCCGCCGCCATGGAGATTGCGCAGGCAGGCAACCTCGACCTGAGCGATTCGGTAAACTATCTCGTCAAGGCCACGAGTGCGGCGGGCATCGGCTTTGAAGATATCGGGCAGTTCATCGACCTTTGGGCGTTTGCGGCCAACAGCAGCGCATCGACCATCGGCGAATTTGGCGACGCCATGCTGCGCATGGGAAGCACCATGCGCTTTGCGGCCAACCCCGAGGAGCTTATGACGCTGATCGCCGTCACGGCAAACGCCGG
>CACXDT010000155.1 GCA_902766405.1 Oscillospiraceae bacterium | reverse complement strand
GCCAAGAAACCCGACGACTGGTCCAAGGGCATGATCATGTGCATCGTCGTCGAGTTCTATGCCATCCTCTGCCTGCTGGCCTCCTTCCTGATGCTCAACGCCATCGCCATCGGCTGAAGGCGGATAGGAGCGTCAAATGAAAGGCACTGAAAAAATCATCGCGCATATCCGGGCCGACGCCCAGGCGCAAGCCGACGCGATCATCGCTCAGGCCGAACAGATGTGCGCGTCCATCCGCGACGATTACGAGACCAAAGCCAAAAACAGCTACAACAGCCGCCTGCGCGAGGGCGTCAAGGCCTGCGAGGACCGTGTCGACAGCTTAAAGCGCATCGACGATATGGAGCGGCGCAAGTCGATGCTCTCGCTCAAGCAGAGCAAGGTGGCCGAAAGCTTCGCCCTCGCGCTCCGTAAGCTCGGCGCCATGCCCGAGAGCGACTATGTCGCCTTCCTCGCAAAGCTGGCCGCCAGGGCCTCGGTCACCGGCGAGGAGGAGCTGGTCCTCAACAAAAAGGACCGCGCCGCCGTCGGCGAGAAGGCAGTCGCGGCCGCGAACGCCGCGCTCCGGGCCGAGGGCCGCACCGCGAAGCTGACGCTGAGCGCCGACACGGCCGATATCGCCGGCGGGCTGCTGCTGCGCCGCGGCAATATCGAGGCCAACTGCAGCATCGAGCTGCTGGTGGAGCTCTGCCGTGACGAGATGGCCGCGGCACTCTCTGACGTGCTGTTTGCATGATCCCGACATCAGGAGGGATAAATTTGGCAAAAGCGATGAAAAAAGAGGACTATCTGTACATATCGGCGGCCCTGCGCGCCCGGGAGACCAGAATGCTCACGCGCGAGAAGGCCGAGCGTATGCTCGACGCCCCGGAATTTGCCGACAGCGCCAAGCTGCTGACCGACTGCGGATATGAGGATATGTCCCGCATGAGCGCCAAGGAGATCGACGAGGCGCTCTCAAGGCACCGCGGCGAGGTGTTCGACGATCTCGCGCAGCGCTGCCCCAACCGCGCGCTGGTCGACTTCTTCCGCGTCAGATACGACTATCACAACGCCAAGGTTGTGCTCAAGGCCGAGGCCAGGGGCGTCGACGGCGACTATCTGCTGTCCGACTGCGGCCGCGTGAAGGGCGCCGTGTTGAAAGAGGCCTATCTCGAGGAGCACTATTCCGCCCTGCCCGGCAGGCTCGGAGGGGCCCTCGCGGAGGCGCGCGAGCTTCTCGCCCGCACCGCGAACCCGCAGCTTTCCGACTTTGTGCTGGACCGCGCCTGGTTCGACGAGCTGAAGGCCATGGCCGACGGGCAGCAGAGCGCGTTTTTGCAGCGCTATGTGGCCGTCCTCGCCGACAGCACCAACCTCAAAAGCGCCGTGCGCACGCTGCGCATGGGCAAAAACGCCGATTTCCTGCGCGATACGCTGCTGCCCGGCGGGCGCGTGGAGCCGGGGCGCTTCCTCACGGCCCTCTCGGCCGAGGGACTTGCCGGCCTGTTTGCCGGCTCCGAGCTCGCCGACGCGGCGGCAAAGGGCGCGGCTGCTCTCGAGGGCGGCAAGCTGACGGCCTTCGAGCTCGCCTGCGACAACGCGGTCAACCGCGTGCTGTGCGAGGCAAAGCTCACCCCCTTCGGGGAGGAATCGGTGATCGCCTATCTGGCGGCGGTGGAGAATGAAGTGACTGCCGTCCGCATGATCCTGACGGGCCGCCGCATGGGCATCGAGCCCCAGGCGATCCGGGAAAGGCTGCGTGATCTGTATGCTTAAAATTGCGGTTATCGGCGGCGCCGACACCGTCATCGGCTTCAAGGCCCTGGGTCTCGAGACCTGCGGCGTGGCCACGCTGGACGAGGCCAGAGCGGCTCTGCACCGCCTGACGCGCGAGTCTGACGACTACGCCATCATTTACATCGAAGAGGTGCTGGCCGAGGAGCTGCAGCACGAGATCGACCGCTATAAGGACAGCCCCAAGCCCGCGATCATCGTGATCCCGGGCCGCAACGGCAGCATCGGTCTCGGCCAGAGTGCGCTGCGCGCCGCGGTCGAACGCGCCGTCGGCACAAATATTCTTGGCGATTAATCGAACGAAAAGGAAGGTTATTCAATGAGCGGAATTATTACCAAGGTATCCGGACCGCTTGTGGTTGCTAAGGGCCTGGCCGACGCCAACGTCTCGGACGTGGTGCGCGTGGGCTCGAACCGCCTGATCGGTGAGATCCTGAACATGACGGGCGATACCGCCTCGATTCAGGTCTACGAGGAGACCTCCGGCCTTGGCCCCGGCGCCGAGGTCGTGACCACCGGTATGCCGCTGAGCGTGGAGCTTGGCCCCGGCATGCTGGACAATATCTATGACGGGATCCAGCGCCCCCTGCCCGAAATGCGCGCCATCGCCGGCGACTCGATCACGAGAGGCATTTCGGTCTCGGCCCTGAACCGGGAAAAGAAATGGGACTTTGTCCCGGTCGCCAAGGTCGGCGACAGGCTCGGCGCGGGCGACGTGCTCGGCACCGTGCAGGAGACCACGGCCATCCTGCACAAGATCATGGTTCCGAACGGCCTGAAGGGCGAACTTGTCAGCATCCGCGGCGGCAGCTTTACTGTTGACGAGACCGTGGCCGTGCTGCGCGACGAGAAGGGCAAGGAGCACGAGCTGAGCATGCTGCAGCGCTGGAGCGTGCGTGTGCCGCGCCCCTATCAGAGAAAGTTTGTGCCCGTGGCAAAGCCCGGCGACAAGGTCATCGCGGGCGACGTGCTCGGCACCGTG
>CACXDT010000154.1 GCA_902766405.1 Oscillospiraceae bacterium | reverse complement strand
TATGCGAAATGTTCGTTTCTGCGCGCGGGCGGCTAATAGCCGCCCCTACGATTGAAACCCCAATTTCAGACATATTTCACAGCCCCCTTTTTTGCCGTGAATCCATCCTCGTTTTTCTATTTAAAAAACATAAACAGATCGCACTTGATCATGCCGTTGTATAGCTTGCGCTTCTTATCGGCCTGCTTGCCGAAGCAGCGCTCGAACTCGGTGTGGGAGCTGAGCAGGTACAGCTGCCAGTTGCGGCTCTCGCGCCAGGCCTGGCCGAATTCGCGGTAGAGCCGCTCGGCCTCGGCCTTTTCCATGATGCGCTCGCCGTAGGGGGGATTGGTGACGATCACGCCGCGCTCGGTCACGCGGTTGAAGACCGTGGCGTCGGCCACCTCAAAGCGCACCACGTCGTCCACGCCGGCGCGCACGGCGTTGGCGCGCGCCATCTCGATGGCCTCGGGGTCGATATCACTGCCGATGATGCGGTAATCGCCGTGGAACTCGGCGGCACGGGCGGCCTCGCGCACGTCGTCCCAGCAGCGCGCGGGGATGATGCTCCAATCCATGCAGCGAAAGCGCCGGTTCAGCCCGGGCGCGCGGTTCTTGGCGATCAGCGCAGCCTCGATCGGGATCGTGCCGCTGCCGCAGAAGGGGTCGCAGAAGTCATCCCGCCCGCGGTAGCGCGAGAATTTCACCATCGCGGCGGCCATGGTCTCCTTGAGGGGGGCCGCGTTGTGGGCCGGGCGGTAGCCGCGCTTGTGCAGCCCCTCGCCCGAAGTGTCGATGCACAGCGAGACCTGATCCTTCATGATCGAAAACTGCACCTGATAGCTGGCCCCGGTCTCCTGAAACCAGGAGACGTGATAGACCGACTTCAGCCGCTCGACAATGGCCTTTTTGATGATGCTCTGGCAGTCGGACACCGAAAAGAGCTTGGAGTTGAGACTGTAGCCCTTGACCGGAAAGGCACCGTCCTTCGGGATGATGCTCTCCCACGGTAGGGCGCGGGTGCCCTCGAAAAGCTCGTCAAAGCTCAAGGCCTGAAAACGCCCGAGCTCCAGCAGCACGCGCTCGCCCACGCGCAGGTTGACGTTGGCTTTGGCAATGGCCTCGGCCCCGCCAGTGAAGTTGACGCGGCCGTTCTCGGCCGCCACATGGTCCAGCCCCAGCCGCCGCAGCTCGTCGGCGATCGGCGCCTCGAGCCCGAGAAGACAGGGAACAGTTAGCTGATAGCTCATAAAGCTTCCTCTCATCATACACAGTATAATGCTATTTTACATCAAAAACCGACGATTGTAAATCCGTCTTGATTGACGCGGGAACAGAAAAAAGGTATAATACAAACAATGTCGAATGATGAGAAATCGGGTGTGCCGGATGAAACAACTGATGATCGCGCTGCTGGTGCTGCTGGTATTCTATCTCGGATTCCTCGCCGTCTGGATCGAGCCGGAGGAGATGGTGATCGGCGCGCCGACGCCGACAGTTACCCCGGAGCCGACGGCCGCGCCGACCCCGGAGCCAACCCCTGAGCCGGAGCCGGTTTCGGCCCTGCCGGGTTACTACATAAAAGTCAATAACGCGGCCAACTGCGTCACGGTCTATCGTACCGACGAGAGCGGCGCCTTCACCGTGCCGGTGAAGGCCATGATCTGCTCGACCGGCCGCGACACGCCGACCGGCGGTGTGTACAGTGTGGGCTGGACGCTGCGATGGCAGGAGCTCTTCGGCGGGGCCTATGCCCAGTACTGCACCGAAATCTGCAAGGACATCCTGTTCCACTCCCTGCCCTATGCCGAGCTGGAGCGGCCCGACACGATGGTTTACACGACCTATGACCAGCTGGGCGAGAGCGTTTCGGCCGGCTGCGTCCGCTTGCAGGTGAGCGATGCCAAGTGGATCTATGACAACCGGGATCTGATCGTGGGCGTGGAATTCTACTATGATGAAGACCCAGGCCCGCTTGGACGGCCCGAGGCGCCGAAGATCAGCGGCAACGAGCGCTGCCGCAGCTGGGACCCGACCGACCCCAATATGCTCAACCCCTGGCTGTACGAGGACGGCCGCGTGCCCGAGGCCTACCTTCTCGCCGACGCCAACCGCCCGGTGGACAACGAGGAATAACCTGGCGCGATAGCGCCTGAGAGGGGCACTTGGCTCGCCCCGGAGCGAAGCGAGAGGGGAGAGCTGGCGCGCAGCGCCTGAGAGGGGCACTTGGCTCG
>CACXDT010000153.1 GCA_902766405.1 Oscillospiraceae bacterium | reverse complement strand
TTACGTGAAATATACATTTCTGTGCGCGGGCGGCTAATAGCCGCCCCTACGATAGAACCCCCAATTTCAGCCTTATTTCACAGTTCCCATTTTATGCGTCTCTTTCGCTTTGCAGCGCGGCGAAAAAGGCGCGGGCGTTTTCCGCGTCGCGGCGGATCTGCTCGCCGAGCGCCTCGACGCTGTCAAAGCGCCGCTCGGGGCGCAAAAACTCGTAGAACTCCACCCGCGCCTGACGGCCGTAGAGGTTACCCTCATAGTCGAGCAGATGGCTCTCGACGCTGACCTTGTTCTCGTCGCTGACCGTGGGGCGAATGCCGATGTTTGTGACCGCGATATAGCTCTTTCCGTCCTCAAGGAAAACCTTCGCGGCATAGACACCGTGGCGCGGCACCAGCACACCGCTCGGGAAAAACATATTGATCGTCGGTGTGCCCATCCGTGTGCCCAGGTGGTAGCCAGAATGTACCGTGTCGCTGAGACTGTGCGGATGGCCGAGAAAGCGGTTGGCCTCGCGGATGTTGCCTTCGGCGATCAGCTTGCGGATATAGGTGGAGCTGACGATCTTCCCGTCCAGGGTGACGGGCTCGATGATGTCGCAGCCGATACCGCGGCTCTCGCAGTAGGCCTTGAGGCGCGCGGCTGTTCCCTCGCCCTTGTAGCCGAAGCAGAAATCGTGGCCCACCACCATCCAGGCGACCTGCAGCTCAGCGATCAGATGATCGGCGAACTCCTGCCACGGCATGTGCATGACGCGCCGGTTGAAATGGATAAACACCACATTGTCGATGCCAAAGCAGCGGCGGATAATATCCTCACGCCCGATGGCGCTGTTGATCAGCGGAACCTCGCCGCCGCGGACCAGGGTATCGGGGTGCACATCAAAGCTCAGCACCGAGGGCATCGCGCCGATCTCGGCGGCGCGCTCCCTGGTCTTGTTCATCAGCGCGGCGTGGCCGATGTGCACCCCGTCAAAAAAACCGAGCGCAAGAGCTCGCTTCAATTCCGACATGTTTCTACCTCAAAAAAGCTCTTCACTGTCAGAAGTCTGCCGTCTTCCACGCGGCAGAGCGCCAGAAAATCGCCGTTTTCCGCATATACGCGGTATTCACCGGGGGCCGTGTCGCTCCTGAGCGCATTGCCGCAGCGCAGCTTTTGTTCGGCCGCTCCCTTCACCGTCAGCCGCGGCCGGTCGGCAAACAGCCGGTCGGTAGGGATCAGCAGCGCTTCCCTGTCCTCCGCCGCCTCGACCTCGGCGACCGTGCGGGCATTGTCAACAGAAAACGCTCCGACCTCCAGCCGCCGCAGGGCGCTCATACAGCCGCCGCAGCCGAGCGCCTCGCCGATATCGTGGCACAGTGTGCGGACATAGGTGCCCTTGGAGCAGCGGATATCCAGTACCCAGTCGCCGTCCTCACGCCCCAGCAGCTCGATGGCATGAACCGTGATCGGCCGAGGCTGGCGCTCGATCTCGCCGCTGCGGCGGGCAATATCGTAGAGCTTGCGGCCGTTGACCTTGATGGCCGAATACATC
This sequence comes from Oscillospiraceae bacterium, assembly GCA_902766405.1. Classification (GTDB taxonomy): domain Bacteria; phylum Bacillota; class Clostridia; order Oscillospirales; family Oscillospiraceae; genus Limivicinus. Next base: position 1,879 of record CACXDT010000153.1, on the reverse strand, counting down.
GGTGGAACCTGTGCGATCTCGCCGGTAAAACTCCGTAAAACCTCCCGCAGCCGATCCTCGGAAATATCCGCCGGCCGCTCTCTGACCGTGCGGCCCCAGATATCCTGCGTGTCGGTCGTCAATCCCAGGCGCAGTCTGGCGAGGTAGTGCTTTCGCTGCGCCTCGGCATACTGCGAGGCGCGCGTGGCCCGTCCGACGAGCACGACCAACAGACCCGTGGCCATCGGGTCGAGCGTTCCGGCGTGGCCGACGCGCCTTTCACGCAGCACCCCGCGCATCTTCGCTACCACGTCGTTCGAGGTCCAGTCCGGCTGCTTGTCGATCAGCAGCAGGCCGTTCATCGCAGCACCTCGTCGATCACGGCCAGAAGCATCTCCTTCGCTCTCTCGGGCGGCTCGGGGATCGTGCAGCCCGCGGCCTGCAGGTGCCCCCCGCCGCCGAAGGCCGCGCAGACCGCGCTGCTGCTGACGCCGGGCAGCGAACGGACCGAGACCTTACTGCTGCCGTCGGCCTGCTCGCGGATCAGCACCGTCAGCACGCCGCTCTCGGCGCGGCCGGGCAGGCCGGCCAGGTCGTCGCAGTCGTCCTCGGTAGCGCCGGCCGTGCGCAGCATTTCGCGCGTGACGGCGGCAAAGACGACCTTGCCGCCGTGGTGGAAGGTCATGCTGTTATACAGCATCCCCTCCAGGCGGATACGCGCGTCGCTGACCTTGCGGAAAAAGCTGAGATTCAGCGATGGCAGATCGGCTCCGGCCTCACTGAGCTCGGCCGCCGCGCGAAATGAGCGCGCGTTGACGTTGGCGTACTGGAAGCAGCCCGTGTCGGTGGAAAGCGCTATGTAGAGGAGATCGGCCTCCTCGCGGCTGGGCTTGGCGCACAGCGCCTTAATGATGTCCAGCACGATCTCACCGCAGGACGAGCGGTCTGGCACAACCAGCTCGCGCCGGGCGTAGTGGGTGTTCGTCGGATGATGATCCACACAGAAGTCCACACGGCCCTCAAAGCCCAGGGCGAAGAGCTTCTCCGTCGCCACGTCTACAGACACGGTATACTCCGCTCGGAAGTCCTCAGGGGCAAAATAGCTCTCGCACCAGCGCGCGAGCTTCGTGCTGACCTGGCGGTTCGGATAGAGCCAGGCGGTCTTGCCGCGGCGGCGCAGCGCTGAGCACAGCGCTGTCGCCGAACCGATCGTATCGCCGTCGGGGTTTTTGTGCGTCACCAGAAGGAGGTTGTTCTTCTCCTGCAGCAGTCTGGCCGCGTCTCTGGCATTCATCCCTCTCCCCCGCTCTCTTCGTCGTGGCGGATATCCAGGGATTCGATCACCTGGCTGATATGCGCGCCATACTCAATCGAGTGGTCGAGCTCGAAGACAAGCTCGGGCGTATAGCGCAGGTTCAGCGCGCTCCCCAACTCGCGCCGCAGCCAGCCGGAGGCCGAGCGCAGGCCGCGCTTGAATTCCTTTTCATTTTCCATCCCCAGCACCGAAAGCCACACCTTGGCATAGCGCAGATCGCCGGTGGTCTCGACGCGGGTGACGCTGATCATCCCCTGCTGTACACGGGGATCCTTCACGTCGCGCAGCCTTGCGGCAAGCACGCGCTGGATATCGTCATTCGTTCTGGCAAGTTTATTGGAAGGCATATGATCTCTCCTGTTCACGGCTGATACTATTCAGAACTGTGCAGCCGTATTTATATATATTATCATGAACAGCTTGCCTCTTCAAGAGCCATTCATACAAAAAACCGATAAAAACGGGGATGTGAAAAAAGTCTGAAATTGCGGTTTCTAACGTAGGGGCGGCTATTAGCCGCCCGCGCGCAGAAATGCATATTTCACTTAAAAATGTTGGGCAAATTCGCATCATTGCGCGAAATTG
>CACXDT010000152.1 GCA_902766405.1 Oscillospiraceae bacterium | reverse complement strand
CTGACATGCTTATGATAGGAAAACGTATCATTTCGCGGCGGCACCGCGATCCGATGGGCGGGGATGGACGCGCCGGAACTGCCGAAGCAGTTCAGGCGTTGAGGGCGGACAGTCCTCTTTTCTCAGGATTCGCTCTCGCCGAATGATGCGGTGTTGCCCTAAATGATTTTCTTCTCCACAATGTCGCAGGTGACAGCCCCGTTTTCGTAGACCTCGACCCTGGCCCAGCTGAGCAGTCTGCCCTTGCCGGCGGTGCCGGGGTTTATGACCTGCACGCCGCCGAGCTCCTGCCGGTCGGCGATGTGCGTGTGGCCGTAGAAGGCGAGTCGACAGCCCTGTTCCTGCGCGGCGTAGACAAGACGGCTGACATCGCCCCAGCCGACGCCGTAGCTGTGCCCGTGGCACAGAAAGGCCTTAACACCGCCGAGCGTCACGATCTTTGTCAGAGGCGTATCGCTCACATAGTCGCAGTTGCCGCGCACGACATGGACAGGGATGTCGGGAAACTCGGTTTTCAGGATGCCGGTGTCACGGTCGTGATCGCCGAGATGAAGGATGACGTCGGGCTGATAGCTGCGCACGGCGTCGAGCATCAGGCCGACGGAGGTGTGCGTGTCGGAAAAGACCGCGGCGCGGATGACAGGGGTCATGGCAATTCTCCTTTTTATGTACAGATTCGGTATCCTCCGCATACAATGGAGTGAAGGATGTGGTGAAATGGGGAAGCTGGAAGAGCTGCAGCGGCAGCTGGAGCGGCAGGGAAAGACCGGCAGGCTCGCGGCCCTGGCCGGGAGCGAGGACGGGAAGCGTCTGGAGCGGCAGCTGGACAGCGCACTGCTTCAACGCGCGCAGCAGGGAGACGGCGGCGCGCTGCGGCAGCTGCTGACGCAGGTGCTCGCGAGCGGCGAGGGACAGCGTCTGGCCGCACAGGTGCGGCAGTTGATGGAAAAGTGAGGTGAGTGCCGATGGGGGAGCTCGAGGATAAGATCAACGCTGTGCTCTCCGACCCGCAGCAGATGGCGGAGATCAGCCGTCTGGCGCAGAGCCTGATGGGCGGCGGACAGACGGCGGCACAGCCGGAGACGGCTGAGCAGGCCGGAAATCCGGGCACGGCGCCGGCATGGCCCGATCTCGGCAGTCTGCTGGGCGGTCTGGGCGGCGGTGGCGGAACCGCGAGCGGTGCGGACAACAGCGCGCTGCTCGAGGCTATGCTCCCCTATCTCGCGCCCCACCGGCAGGAGAAGCTGCGCGCGGCAATGCGTCTGGGAAAAACGGCAAAGCTCGCGCTCTTCGCGTTCAAGAGCCATGGCGGCCTATAAGCGCTATTCCGGGGGCCGCGTCGTCGAGGTCGAGGACGATGTTGAGGAGCTTCCGTCTCCCGGGAGCAGGACGGAAGCAAAGCCGCCGATGCCTCACGCACCCGTGCCGACGGCGGAAAAGGGGCCGCTGGGCTTCCTGACCGGCCGCCTCGGTGAGTTGGAGCCAAACGATCTGCTGCTGTGCCTGATCCTGTATCTGTTGTATAAGGAGAGCGGCGACACCGAGCTGCTGATCACGCTCGGCGCGTATCTGCTGTTATAATGTTCATGCATGCCGGATCAGGCCAAGACCCAGCAGCACAAGCGCGATCGCGGACAGACACAGCACGCGCACAGTCTGCGCCGCACCGGTCAGTAAAATCGCCAGCAGACCGCACAGGGCCGACAGGCCGAGCAGAATGGCAACGGCCTGCCGCTGGCTGTAGCCCGCGGCCAGCAGACGGTGATGGAGATGGCCGCGGTCGGCCGTGAAGGGGCTCTGCCCGTGGGCGATCCGGCGGAAAAAGGCAAAGACCGTGTCACACAGCGGCAGGCCCATCGCCAGCAGCGGCGCCAAAAAGCCCACAGCGGCGGGGAACTTGAACAGCCCGAGGATCGAGCTGGTCGCCAGCACATAGCCGAGAAACTGCGCGCCGACATCGCCCATGAAGATGCTCGCCGGGCTGCGGTTCCACGGCGCAAAGCCGAGACAGGCGCCGCTGAGGGCGGCGAGCAGCAGCGCGGCCTGCCACTCGCCCAGCAGCAGCGCCACGGCCAGCATGGTACCGCTCCCAATGGCCGACACGCCGACCGCGAGGCCGTCCAGCCCGTCGATCAGGTTCACAGCGTTCGTGCAGCCCACGATCCACAGCAGCGTCAGCGGCGTCGAGAACGCCTCGAGCGGCCGGAAGGGAACCGGGCCGAAGAGATTCGATACCGTCTCGATCCGCAGCCCAGCGCGCAGCGCCACGGCTGCCGCAAACGTCTGCCCCAGCAGCTTCTGCCAGGGCTTCAGGTCCAGCAGGTCGTCCGCCGCGCCGAAGATCGCGATGACCAGAGCGCCGACCAGGATGCCCAACAGCTTCAGATCGGGCGCTGTGACGAGAGGAACGGTCAGCACAAAGCCCGCGACGATGGCGAGCCCGCCCATGCGCGGCACCGCGCGGCGGTTGACCCGGCGCGCGCCAGGGCGATCCACAGCGCCGACGGCCCAGGCCAGGCGCCGCACCGGCGGCGTGAGGGTGTAGGCGATTGCTCCGGCTGTAAGGCCGGAGAGGACAAGCCGGAGAAAAAAGGGGAGAGAGGATAGCATGACGGTGCTCCAGGGGCGCAGAACATACAGGATGTACCCCTGCCTGCGCGAAAAAGGGTGAAAATGTACGTCCGATCCCGTAGGGGCGGCAAATAAGCCGCCCGTGCGTTGTAATCCGATTTGCGCAGAAAGGCTGGGCGATTTCGTACAATCCTACGAATCCGCCCAGCCTTATCAGGTTTCTGCGCGCGGGCGGCTGATAGCCGCCCCTACGGTAGAGACCGCAGGGTCAGACTATATACGTCCCTTCTATTGTATCCATTTTTCCGCCGCTTCAATCGACCCTCGGCACCAGACCGACCTTTTTGTACACCTTGCGCAGCGTCTTGTTGGCGATATACCCGGCCTTCTCGGCGCCGGATCTGCACAGCTCGTTCAAATAGCTCTTGTCGGCCATCAGGCGGCTTGCTTCCTCCCGGATCGGACGCAGCGTTTCGACCACGGCCTCGCCGACGGCGCTCTTGAAAACACCGTAGCCGGCCTCGGCAAACTCGCGCTCGATCTCGTCAAAGCTCTTGCCGGTGCAGGCCGCGTAGATCTGCATGAGGTTGGCGACGCCGGGCTTGTTCTCGGCGTCATAGCGGACGCAGCCGGCGCCGCTCTCGCTGTCGGTGACGGCGCGCTTGAACTTCTTCATGATGCTCGCTGGATCCTCCATCACGAGCACGCGGCCATTGCCGACCTCGTCAGACTTGGACATCTTGCTGTGCGGATCCAGCAGATCCATGACGCGCGCGCCGACCTTCGGGATATAGGGCTCGGGCACCTTGAAGACCGGGCCGTAGACATTGTTGAAGCGCTGGGCCACGTCGCGCGTCAGCTCGACGTGCTGCTTCTGATCCTCGCCCACGGGGACATAGTCCGGCTGATACAGCAAAATATCGGCCGCCATCAGCGCGGGATAGGTGAACAGGCCGCCGTTGATGTTGTCGGCGTTTTTGGCGCTCTTGTCCTTGAACTGCGTCATGCGGCTGAGCTCACCGAACATGGTATAGCAGTTGAGCACCCAGCCGAGCTCGGCGTGCTGGTGCACGTGGCTCTGGATGAACAGCGTGTTTTTCGCCGGGTCGAGACCGCAGGCCACATACTGGGCCAGCTGCTCGAGCGTGCGGCGGCGCAGCAGCGCCGGGTCATTGCGGATGGTCAGGGCGTGGAGGTCGGCCATAAAGTAGTAGCAATCGAACTGCTCGGCGCGCTCGGCCCAGTTTTTGATGGCCCCGAGATACGAGCCCAGCGTCAGATCGCCGGTGGGCTTGATGCCCGAGAGCATGATTTTTTTCGGTGCGGCAGTATCCATGTTTTTTCCCTCATTCAAATATTAGTATTTCTAACAAGTTATTTTAACAGAATCATTTTGTCTTGACAACAGGGGAAATGTAAAATAATATAAGGCGTACGTTTTTTATCGGCGGCGCGGTGTTCCCGGAGGAGTCGAAGGAATGATAGACGGTCTGATAAACGCAACTCTCGAGGATCTGCCCCGCGTCTGCCGGTTTTATAAAACTGTCTGTGACAAGCAGGCGACGGATCGGTATACGCCGCGTTGGCATTACGGCATCTACCCCGCAGAGGACGAGCTCAAACGGCATGTGCTGAGCCGCGAACTGCTGCTCGGGCTTGAAGGAGGCGGCCTGGCCGCGGCTCTGGTGCTGCTTGAGCACGAGGACGAGGAGTACCGCGACGCGCCCTGGCAGTACCCCGAGGCATCAAACAGGGTCTGTGTCTGGCACCTGTTCGCGGTCAGCCCGGTCTACCGCGGGCGGCACATGGGGAAGGACATGCTCTCGCGGGTGCTGCGTCTCTGCCGCCAGCGCGGCTTTCGCGCGGTTCATCTGGATGTCACGAAGGGCAACGACGCCGCCGAGCGGCTGTATACGCGCCTGGGCTTCCGCTTTGTCGGGGAGAAAGACGTTTTTTACGAGGACACGGGCGTGATGTCCGTCCGTCTGTTTGAATATGATTTACAATATTTGGAGGAAACCCTATGAAAGATCGTTCCTGGTTTGAAGCCAACGAGGCCCGCATCCCGAAAAATGAGGTGCGCACGCGCTTTGCCCCCTCGCCGACCGGCTATATGCACGTCGGCAATCTGCGCACCGCGCTCTATACCTATCTGATCGCCCGCCACAACAAGGGCAAATTCATCCTGCGCATCGAGGACACCGACCAGGGCCGCCTGGTCGAGGGCGCGGTCGATGTGATCTACAAGACCATGGCCGAGTGCCACCTCGACCACGACGAAGGCCCCGATGTCGGCGGCCCCGTGGCCCCCTATGTCCAGACCGAGCGCCGCCCCTACTATAAAGAATACGCCGAGCTCCTGATGCAGCGCGGCCACGCCTACCGCTGCTTCTGCGAGAAGGCCGAGAGCGAGGAGGATGCCGGCGACTTTGACCGCGGGGACGACCCCTGCCGCTGCCTCACGCAGGAGGAGTCCGACCGCCGCGCCCTGGCCGGGGAGAAATACGTGATCCGCCAGCGCATCCCCCACGAGGGCACCACCACCTTCCACGACGAGATCTTCGGCGACATCACGGTCGAGAACAAGACGCTCGACGATCAGGTGCTCATCAAGCGCGACGGTCTGCCGACCTATAACTTCGCCAACGTCGTCGACGACCATCTGATGGGCATCACCCATGTCGTGCGCGGCAACGAGTATCTCTCCTCCGCCCCCAAGTACAACCTGCTGTACGAGGGCTTCGGCTGGGATATCCCGAAGTATGTGCACT
>CACXDT010000151.1 GCA_902766405.1 Oscillospiraceae bacterium | reverse complement strand
TTATGTAAACTAATATATGAATTATGTAAACTAAAAATAAAGTAATGTTAACCTATACGGCGGGCGGCAGAAATCATAAGGGCGTGTTGCAAAATGAAAAAATCGTGCAAAGTCCGGTCAAAACCGTAGGGGAGGGGCTCGTCCCCTCCCGGCAGCACAGTGTATCCTATCAGAAGAAATATTCGGCGAATTCGTGGTTTTGTACGAATTCGCCGAACATTTCATTAGTAAATGCCCATGTGTGCCGGGCGGCCGCGAGGGCCGCCCCTACGGCAAACCCATCGTTTTCGCAGCTCCTGCGCATTTTGCAACATGCCCTTCACGGACTGTATCTGAATTTACCGCTCTTCGTTCAGCAGCTTGAGGATCTGCACGGCGTTGGCGGCCGCGCCCTTGCGGATCTGGTCGCCGCAGCACCAGAGCGTCAGGCCGTTCTCGTCGGTCAGATCGTCGCGGATGCGTCCGACCCAGACGAGATCCTGGTTGCTGGTGTCCAGCGGCGTGGGGTAGCAGCGGCCCTGATAGTCGTGGATCAGCTTCACACCCGGGAAGGCGCCGATCGCGGCCTCGGCCTCGGCCACGGAGAGCTTGCGCGCGGTGCGCAGCGTGACGGCGATCGAGTGCGAGCGCATGACCGGCACGCGCACGCAGGTGCAGGTGACCTTCAGCTCGGGCAGGTGCAGGATGCGGCGGCCCTCGTTCTGCATCTTCATCTCTTCGTCGGTGTAGTCGTTGTCAAGCATGGCGCCGATGAAGGGGATGACGTTCGCGGCGATCTGGGTGGGGAAGACCTTGCTCTCGATGGGCTTGCCCTCGGCGATGGCCTTCATCTGGTTCTCAAGCTCCAGCAGACCGCCCTGCCCTGCGCCGGACACGGCCTGATAGGTGCAGGCGACCATGCTCTGAATCGGCGAGAGGGCCGAGAGCGCAGCCACGGCCATCATCGTGATGATCGTCGAGCAGTTCGGGTTGGCAATGATGCCCTTGTGGTTGAAGGCGTCGCCGCCGTTGACCTCGGGCACGACCAGCGGAACCTCCGGGTCCATGCGGAAGGCCGAGCTGTTGTCAATGTACACAGCGCCGCTTTTGACGATGGCCGGGGCAAAGCGCTTGGACATGCCATTTTTCACGGCGCCGAGCACGTAGTCCATGCCCGCAAAGCTCTCGTCGGTCGCTTCTTCAATAACGATGTCCTTGCCGTGGAACTTCACGGTGCCGCCCGCGCTCTTGGCCGAGGCCAGCGGGCGCAGGATGTTGACGGGGATCTCGTATTCCTCCAGAACCTTCAGCATCTCCTGGCCGACGGCGCCCGTCGCGCCGAGAATCGCAATATTACAGGCTTTCATGTTCTTATCCTCCTAAATTCATAGTCAACCGGCGAAGCCGTCGTACATGACGCGCACCGCCGTCTCATAGTTTTTGTTGTCCACACCGATCAGAATGCTCAGCTCGTCGGCGCCCTGCGCGATCGTGCGGATGTTGACACCGTGCTCGCCGAGCGCCTTGAACAGGCGGCCCGAGCTGCCCGCGCGGAAGGTCATCTTGCGGCCGACCGCGGCCACGAGCGCGATCTGGTCGCGCAGCGTCACGTCGTCGGGCTGGATGTCCTTCTTGATATCGGCCACAATCGCGTACAGGTTGTCGCCGAGCGCGGCCGTGCTGGCCACCAGGGCAAAGCTGTCGAGCCCGAGCGTGATGTGCTCCACGGGCACATGATAGCGGTCGAGCAGCTCGAGCGCGAGCCGCAGCGCCAGCGAGGTGTTCATGTTGCGCTTGCTGACCGTCAGGATCGTGAAATTGCGCCGCCCGGCAATGCCGGTGATGAAGCGCTCGGAGTCGCCCTTGTCGTCGATGCTGTCGAGGATCAGCGTGCCGGGATCCTCGGGGCGGTTCGTGTTGCGGATGTTGATCGGGATCCCGGCCTCGCGCACCGGCTGTACCGACTCCTCGTGCAGCACCGTCGCGCCCATGAAGGCCATCTCGCGCAGCTCCGCGTAGGTGATGCGCTCAATCGGCTTGGGATCGGGCACGATGCGCGGGTCGGCCATCAGGATGCCGGAGACATCCGTCCAGTTCTCATAGACGTTCGCGTCGATCGCCGCGGCCGCCAGCGCGCCGGTGATGTCGCTGCCGCCGCGGGTCATGACCTTGATCTTCCCCGAGGGCAGGCTGCCATAGAAGCCGGGGATCACGACCTTGCCGTACTTGCGCACGGCGTCGGTGATCGCGGCATAGGTGCGCTCGCGCGCGATCTGGCCGTCATAGCCGAAGTAGACGCACTGCGAGGCATCGACAAAGTGATAGCCCAGATACTCGGCCATCAGGCGCGAGGTGAAATACTCGCCGCGGCTGACCAGCTCGTCGACCGGCATATCCCGGTTCATCTTCGCGCGCAGTGCGTCGAGCTCCGTTTCGATATCGTACTTCAGGCCGAGCTCGTCGCGGATCGAGATCAGGCGCTCGGCGATGGTCTGCAGGATCTCGTTGCAGGGCACGCCGTAGGTCAGATGCGCGTGGCAGAGATACAGCAGATCGGTCAGCTTGTTGTCGTCCTTGCTGCGCTTGCCGGCGGCCGACACGACCACGATCCGGCGGCCGCTGTCCGATTCTATGATATGCCGCACCTGGCGGAATTGTTCAGCCCCCGCGACCGAGGAGCCGCCGAATTTACAGACTTTATTCATCCCTTAATCCTCCAGCGCGGCGAAGAAGAGCTTACAGCCCTCGCCGCGTAATTTTTCAGCGATCGCGTGCATCCGGCTGACCGGGAGCGTCTCGGTAATACCGCGGATATTGTCCCCGTCCTCAATCAGGCTTTCAAAGCGCAGAGCGTCGGTCTTCGCCTTCGGCAGGCGCACATAATAGCGGCAGACCGGCAGGGAATTGTCCGCCGCGGTTCGCTTGCAGTCGGCGCGCATCATGCTGCGCGCGCCGCGCCTGAGATCGCACACGTCGCGCAGCAGCGCCGAGGCCGTGGGATAGCGTCCCGCGCCCTGTCCCATCAGGCGGATCAGACCGGCGTTTTGCCCGACATAGTAGGCCAGATTGAAGTTTTTCCGAACGGCGGCCTCCGGCGCTGCGTCGGGCACGAGCACCGGCTGAATGTAGGCAAACAGCTTGCCGCTCTCAGAAAGTCCGGCGCGGCCGAGCAGGCGGCAGACAAGCCGGCGCGATTGCAAATCCTTCACGTCCGCCGCCGTCAGCGACTCGATACCCTCGCGGCAGAGCCCCTCGGTCGGCAGCAGGTTATAAGCCGTGGCGCAGCCCAGCATGATCTTGCGCAGCGCGTCCATACCCGAGACGTCGGCCGTCGGGTCGGCCTCGGCATAGCCGAGGGCCTGCGCCTCGCGCAGCGCGTCGGCATAGTCCACACCGAGCGTCTGCATCGCATCGAGCATGAAGTTCGTCGTCCCGTTCAGGATCCCGCCGAGCGACTGGATGCTGTCGCTCTCGGCGGCGAGCTGCAAATTGTGCAGGAAGGGGATAGCCCCGCCGCAGGCGGCGGAGAACAGGAAGCCCGCGCCGCTCTCGGCGGCAAGGGCGGCCAGCTCGGGCCCCTTGGCGGCGACGAGCGCCTTGTTCGAGGTGACCAGATGCTTCCCGGCCTTCAGCACCGCGGCAGCGTAGGTAAAGGCCGGCTCGACGCCGCCCATGCACTCGCACACGGCCCAGACCTCGCTGTCGGACACGATACGGTAGAGATCGTCGGTCTTGTAGGGCGCGTCCACCTTGCCCGCGCGCACCAGCACCGGCCCGGGCTCGAGACCGGGCGTTTTTTCCAGCATTTCATATACGCCGACTCCGACCGTGCCGAAGCCCAAAATCGCGACTTTCATATGCGCCTCCGAAAAAGTGTCCGTGTAAAAAAGACACTTGTATTTTTGACGGAGACAGTGTATCATAGAGCCGTCCAAATTACAAGTCAAAATTTATCGAATTTTTTAATGCGGAGGATATCGGACTTTATGGAACATTACCTGTTGATCCACAAAAGCATCCTGCCGGCCTACTATGAAAAGGTGCTGGCGGCGCGCCGCCTGTTGGAGAGCGGACAGGAAAAGGAGGTCAGCCAGGCGGCGAAAGCCGTTGGCATCTCCCGCAGTACCTATTATAAGTATAAAGATTACATTTTCGACCCGTCGGAGGGCCAGATCGGCCGCAAGGCCGTTTTTTCCCTGATGCTGGCGCATGAGGCCGGGGTGTTAAGCTCGGTTCTGACCAGAATATCGGAGAAGGGCGGCAGCGTGCTGACGATCACGCAGAGCCTCCCGATCCACGGTCTGGCGAGTGTGACACTCTCGCTGGATATCGGGGCGCTGCAGCTTGCGACCGCCGAGCTCCTTGAGGAGCTCAAACAGCTCGACGGGGTCGAGCAGGCCCGGCTTGTGGCCGTTGAATAATAAAGGCAATACCGCACAATCCGCCTTCGGCGCCTCCTGGAAAATTTGCGCCCTGATTTCGTCACTTTTTCTTGAAATACACAAAGTATTTCTGCAAAAAAGTGCCTTCACCAGAACCCAAATTTTCTCAGGATTCGCTCTCGCCGAATTATGCGGTATTGCCTAAAAAGGAGAACAGACCATGAACTTTCAAAGCACCAGAAGCAAGCACACCGTTTCCGATACGCGTGCGGTCCTGGAGGGCATCGCCCCCGACGGCGGCTTATATGTAGACCCCGAACTGAAAAACCGACCCTTCGACTGGCGGCGCTGCCTGACGCTCAGCCCCCTCGGCATGGCCGAGGCGATTTTGCACCACCTGCTGCCGGGCTTTCCCGACATGCGGGGGCTGGTCGAGCGCGCCTATACCGGGAAGTTTGACACGCCGGAGCTGACGCCGGTGGTTGCGGCGGGGGAGCAGTACATCCTTGAGCTCTTCCACGGCCCCACCTCGGCCTTTAAGGATGTGGCGCTCTCGATGCTGCCGCAGCTGATGGTTGCGGCGCGCGCGCTCGAGGGCGAGCGGGGCGAGACCGTGATCCTCACGGCCACCTCGGGCGACACCGGCAAGGCCGCGCTCGAGGGCTTTCACGACGTGGCGGGCACGCGCATCTTTGTTTTCTTCCCGCATGGCGGCGTCAGTCCGGTGCAGCAGCTGCAGATGCTGACGCAGCAGGGCGCCAATGTGCAGGTCTGCGCGGTGCGCGGCAACTTTGACGACTGCCAGACCGCGGTCAAGGAGACCTTTGCCGCCCTGCGACAGGATGCGGCTTTCACGTCCTCCGGCTATCGCCTGTCCTCGGCCAACTCCATCAACATCGGGCGGCTTGCGCCGCAGCTTGTGTATTACTTTATCGCCTACGCCCGCCTGGTCGAGCGCGGCGCGATCCAGGTCGGCGATTCGGTTGATTATGTCGTGCCAACCGGCAATTTCGGCGATATTCTGGCCGGGTGGATGGCCAAGGCGCTTGGCCTTCCGGTCGGCAAGCTTGTCTGCGCCTCGAACGCCAACAAGGTTTTGACAGATTTCTTTGACACCGGCTGCTATGACAAAAAGCGCGAATTCTTCAAAACCAGCTCGCCCTCGATGGATATTTTAGTGTCCTCCAACCTCGAGCGGCTGCTGTTCTATGTCTCCGGCGGCGATACGGCGCTGGTGGCCGGGGTCATGCGCCGGCTGAGCGAGGAGGGGGCGTACACGCTCCCGGACGCGCTGATGGCGGAGATCCGCCGCGACTTTGCGGCCTACTGCGCCGACGAGACCGACACCCGTACCGAGATCGGCCGTCTCTGGCGCGAGCAGCACTATCTCTGCGACCCGCACACGGCGGTCGCGCTGCACGCGGCTCGGCTCTACCGCGAGGCGCACGGCGAGGGCGCGCCGCAGGTCGTGCTATCGACGGCCTCGCCCTATAAGTTCCCCGCGGCGGTGCTCGCCGCCATCGGCGGCGACACCAGCGGCGACGAATTTGCCCAGATGGAGACGCTCTCGGCTATGACCGGCGTGCCGATCCCGCCAAACCTCGCCGGTTTGAAGGACCGCGCCGTCCGCTTTGAGGATGGCATCGACGCCGCCGACATGGCCGACTATATCTGCGCAAAGCTGGGGGTGGCAAGATGAAGCTCCGTATTCCGGCCAGCTCGGCCAACCTCGGCCCGGGCTTTGACTGCTTCGGCCTGGCCTGGCAGCTCTACAATGAAATCGAATTTGAGTTTTCGGATGAGCTGCGCGTCGAGGGCTGCGATCCGCGCTTTGCCAATGCCGACAATCTCGCCTGTCTGGCCTTCCACCGCACGGCCGAGGCCGCGGGCGCGGCCTGCCCGAATGTGACGATCCGCTTTGGGAAGACCGATATCCCGGTCTCGCGCGGGCTCGGCTCCTCGGCCGCGCTGATCGCCGGGGGTGTCCGGGCCGCGGACGCGCTCTTAAAGCTCCGCTTGAACGATGACGAGCTGCTGCGCGTGGCGACCGAGATCGAGGGGCACCCCGACAACGTGGCCCCGGCGCTCTTCGGCGGGCTGACGGTCTCGGCGGCCGAGGGGGACACGGTGCTGACACGCCGCTTCCCGCTGCACGAACGCTTTCACTTTGTGCTCTTAAGCCCGGATTTTGAGCTGTCCACGGCCGCGGCCCGCGGTGTGCTGCCGCCGAGCTACCCCCGCGCGGACGCGGTCTACAATCTCTCGCGCACGCCGCTTGTCCTGCGCGCGCTGCAGGACGGGGACGCGGAGCTCCTGCGCTTTGCCATGCGCGACACCATCCACCAGCCCTACCGCCGCTCGCTGATCCCCGGCTATGACGAGGTGGAAGCGCTCGCGCTCGCGTCCGGGGCCTGCGGCTTTGGCATTTCGGGCGCGGGCTCCACCCAGCTCGCGATTTTCCCGGACGAGCCCGCGGCGCAGTGCTTTGCCGCCGCGGCCCGGGCACAGTTCCCCGCCTGGCGAATTCAGAGTGCCAGGCCGGACCTCGACGGAACGGTCATTATATAAACTAACTCTCAGGGAATCCGTCCCTTAACAGCATGAGGATTTTTATTGATTCATGATAGAAATACATTTTTGGACAAACAAAAGATGGAACTTGAATTATTGCTGCTTTGCGGTATAATAAATACAGAAAGATAGGGTGGGGCACGGAGGCATGAGTATGCTTGAAATTGAGCAGTTTCGGCAAATCAACAAACCTGAAAACTATGTCGTCACCATGCACAGCCGACGGCGCATGTACGAGCGCGGCATTCTTCTGCGGGATGTGATTTACGCTGTTGAACACGGAGAAATCATCGAACGGTACCCGGAGGATTATCCGTTCCCAAGCTGCTTAATCCTTGGAGTCACTATAGAGAAGAAATGGCTTCATGCGGTGGTCAGTCTGGATGAAGGGCACATATACTTGATTACAGCATATTATCCAAATACAGAAGAATGGGAAGCGGATATGAGAACAAGGAGGAAGCGTTGAGATGAAATGTATGAAATGCGGGCGGGAAACCTTCGAGAGCCGCAACACCGAGGCCATCGAACTGGAAAATGGGTGCTTGCTCGTGATCCGCAACATCCCCTGCATGAAATGCTCGGAATGCGACGAGGTTTTCTATACCGGCGATGTGGTAGAGCAGATCGAGCAGATTGCTGCAGCAGCAAAGACACTGACGCAAGAGCTGATGGTGGTCAATTACAGCACAGCAGCATAAAGAATGATTCTTGAAAAAGCGATGTAGCAAAACATCATTTTTTTGGAAAAGAATACGTTATACGGTAGGGGCTCTTCACGAAGCGCCCGTTCGGAACATCCGCAATCCTTGCAGAAATAGTGGACGAATTCGCAATTCCTATACGAATTCGCCCACTATTTGCATAATTGATTTTTCTATTCCGCCGGGCGCTTCGTGAAGCGCCCCTACAAAGTCCGGCCCGTGTAACGGTACGTCGCGGGGCGTTGCCTGTCAGATAGGTTAAAAACCAGTTCATTTCTCTGTCTGCTCCGATATTTCTCTCACCACCCGGCACGGCACCCCGCAGGCGAAGACATTGGCGGGGATATCCCGGGTCACGACGCTGCCGGCGCCGATCACGGTGTTATCCCCGATCGTCACGCCGGGGCAGAGGATCGCGCCCGCGGCGATCCAGACGTTGCTGCCAATCGTGATCGGCGCGACATGAAGCGTTTTGTCAAGTGCTTTTTCGTATTTATTGACATTTTTATAATATTGGAGTATGATTTGTATAACAAATCATACTTTG
>CACXDT010000150.1 GCA_902766405.1 Oscillospiraceae bacterium | reverse complement strand
TTTCCGGAAGATGCCTAAGTGAGCGTCCAAATCTTTGATTTGGCTACGCGAACTTATGCAAAGCTGCAGGCGTATTGTGCGGTGTTGTCTTAACTGTTTCGTCCCGCAAGGGACGGAACAGTTACTTCAGGCTGCGGTAATCCGGACTGTCGTCGACGACATCGGGCGGGAAAAACTCGCTGACCGGGAAATCGATCCGACCGAAGAGGGCGCAGGGGTCGTCGTCGTGTGACCCGGGGCAGCTCTTGCCGGGCATGCTGTAGTCGTAGGCCGGGATCGTCAGCTGGCTGTCGCGCATCAGGCGCACAATGCTGAACTGGCCCACGGTCGTGTACCAGCGCCGGACGCTGTCGCTGAGCACCAGCGGCTCATCAAAGGCGGCGGCGATGTAGGCGGGGATCGTGCGGTTCTCACTCTCACCGGGCTGCGCGCTGTCGGCGTCGGCCAGGCGCATGGTGAGCGCGATCGGGTCCACGGCGTTGACGACAGCCGTCGGCAGCTCGTCGGTGACGATCGCGGGGGACGAGTTGTTCGAGTAGAAGGACTTCACGCTCCCGAGCGAGCCGAAGAGAATCACACGCTTGTCGAAAATGGCAAGTCCGGTGACAGTCTGGGCTGCGGGGAAGGTCTCGCCGGTCATGCGGTAGAAGTAGGTGCAGTCCACGGTGTAGTGGCCCCGGTTGAAGCTGATCGGCGCTACCCTCACGTCCACGTACAGCAGCTCCGCCCCGTGGGGCCGGACACTGAGGGCGTTTTCAATGCTCTGCTGCGACGATGCCGTGGGGTAGATGCGCAGGTCATCCACGCAGTCCTTGTCACGGCAGCTGTCGTAGATCTTCGGGATATCGACGTTGACCATATCGGTGACGGCGCGGGTCTCTTCGCTCGCGGCCGGTGCGGCTTTGTCAGGCATGGCAAACCCTCCTTGATTGTAAGTTTCAGTACAGTCTATGCACCGACGCGGCCGCTGTGTGAATTTGTTCTTGAATTTTGCACGGCGAACGTGTAAGATGATACAATCAATAAAGACAGGAGGACAGCATGATGGACCGTTTCGGATTCATCCACGACGAGCTGGATATCAAGATCCTGATCCTTTTTGTACTCCGCCGTCTGCCTGGACCCGTCGACAGTGAAACGCTGCGGCAGCTGTGCATGAGCGATGGCGGCGTGGGCTATTTCGATTACGCCGAGTGTCTCAGCGAGCTGGTGGAGAACGGCAATGTCCGCGAGCTTGAGGACGAGGGCTATCTCATTACCGAAAAGGGTGCCCGCAACGCCGAGACCGTGGAGTCGAGCCTGCCCTATTCTGTCCGCGCCAAGACGCAGAAGCTGATTGCCCCGGTACAGGAGCAGCTCCGCCGGGCCGCGCTGATCACCGCGCAGCACACGATCGACGAAAACGGCTGCAAGGTCACGCTCGCGCTCAGCGACGGGGTAGGGGAGATATTGCGTCTCGAGTTCCTCTGCGCCGACGAAGTCCAGGCCAAAACCGTAAAAAAGCACTTCCGCCGTGACGCGGAGGGCTATTATCATAAGATCGTGGAACTGCTGTCTCAGAATCCGGAGGAGGCGTCAAAATGAAAACCTATTTGCCCGAAGATTACCGGCCGCTGCTGGCCATGTACGACACACAAAAGGCCATCAGCCTGCTCAAACGCCTGTTTGAGGATCGGCTCGGCGCGCTGCTGAACCTCTACCGCGTGTCTGCGCCGCTGTTTGTGGCGCAGGACTCCGGTCTTAACGACAATCTCAACGGTGTTGAGCGCCCGGTGAGCTTCGACATCCTGCGCTCCGACACCGTGGGTGAGGTCGTGCAGTCGCTGGCCAAATGGAAGCGTCTGGCGCTCAAGCGCTATGGCTTCTACCCCGGCAAGGGCCTCTACACCGACATGAACGCTATTCGTCGCGACGAGAACGAGCTCGACAACCTTCACTCGATCTATGTCGACCAGTGGGACTGGGAGAAGATCATCCTGCCCGAGGAGCGCAAGCTCGACTATCTGAAGCTGACGGTCATGGACATCGTGCGCGCCGTCTGTGATACACAGGATACGATCGAGGCCATCTATCCCCAGCTCGGCAGTCTCGGCAAGCTCTGCCGCGACGTGACCTTTGTCACGGCCCAGGAGCTCGAGGATCTGTACCCCGAGCTGACGCCGAAGCAGCGTGAGAACCGCTTTGTCAAGGAGCATAAGACCGTATTTATCATCGGCATCGGCGGCGCGCTGCGCTCGGGCCGGCCGCACGACGGCCGGGCCCCCGACTACGACGACTGGGATCTCAACGGGGATATTTTCTTCTATGACGAGCTGCTGAACTGCGCCATGGAGGTCTCGTCCATGGGCATTCGCGTCGATCCCGTGTCGCTCGACCGCCAGCTGCGGCTCTCCGGCTGCGACAGCCGCCGCGAGCTGCCCTACCACATGATGCTCTTGAACGGCGAGCTGCCGCTGACGATCGGCGGCGGCATCGGCCAGAGCCGACTGAGCATGCTGCTGCTCGGCAAGGCCCATATCGGCGAGGTACAGGCCTCGATCTGGGACGACGAGACGATCCGGATCTGTGAAGAGCGCGGCGTTGTTCTGCTGTAAATGTCTTGACGAAAGGCGCAAAAGATGGTATATAATATAGGAAACCATTTTCGGAGGTAAATCCCATGAAACATATCGTCACGCTGAAGACCCGCAACCTGTGCGAGAGTGCTGCCAACGGCGGCTGCGGCGAATGCCAGACCTCTTGCCAGTCCGCCTGCAAGACCAGCTGCGGCATCGCCAACCAGCGCTGCGAGAAGGCTGAGAAGAAGCAGAGCAAGTAATGATCACTCGCATCGAAAAATGCCGCCGGACTGGCGGCATTTTTCGTATGGAGAATAAGGAGATACAGAATGATCCACCGCTATCAATTGAACGGCTTCAACATCGTGCTGGACGTGTGCTCCGGCTCGATCCACGCGGTCGACAAACTCGCCTATGACATGATCGGCCTGTTCGAAGAGCACAGCCGCGAGGAGATCCGCGCCGCTATGCTGGAAAAATACGCCGCTGTGCCGGAGGTGACGGCCGGGGAGATCGACCGCTGCTACGAGGATATCGAGGAGCTGAAGGCCGCCGGCAGCCTCTTCACGCCCGACAGCTTCGAGCCGATGGCCGGCACCTTCAAGGAGCGCAGCGCCAACGTCGTCAAGGCGCTGTGCCTGCACGTGGCGCACACCTGCAACCTCAACTGCTCGTACTGCTTTGCCAGCCAGGGCAAGTACCACGGCGAGCGCGCCCTGATGAGCTTTGAGGTCGGCAGGCAGGCGCTCGACTTCCTGGTCACCAACTCCGGCCGCCGCCGCAATCTGGAGGTCGACTTCTTCGGCGGCGAGCCGCTGATGAACTTCCAGGTCGTCAAGGAGCTTGTGGCCTATGCCCGCAGCATTGAACAGGACGCCGGCAAGAACTTCCGCTTTACGCTGACAACCAATGGCATGCTGATCGACGACGACGTGATCG
>CACXDT010000149.1 GCA_902766405.1 Oscillospiraceae bacterium | reverse complement strand
CGGTTCATCTCGAGCCACTCCTTGCGGCACTCGGTGGCGTAGTTGACGCGGCGGGCGCACTCGAAGTAGTGCTTCCAGTCCCACTTCTCGCCGGTGTTCTTTTCAATAAAGGCGATGGCGTTCCTGATCTCCTGCGCGGCGTAGTCCTGCACGTCGTCCTCGCGGTGGCGCAGCGGCGCGGCCAGCTGGAAGACCGGGATGTTGTCGAGATTGATCATGCGGCGGGAGATGACGCCGTTCGAGAGCAGGGAACCGTCGCAGGTGGTGTTGCACTGCACGGCGCACTTGCCGAGGATCGGGGCGTCGTCGTCAATCGAGACGCCGGCCTCGGCCTCGGGCATCGGGCAGACGTCGGCGGCGAGACCCTGCAGCTGCGCCACGTCGATATAGTGCTCGACGGCGTGCTGGTTGAGCAGCACCGGGACGTAGGTGGAGATCGTCTCGCGCGAGAGGCCCTTGAGCGTCGGGAAGCCCATCATGACGGCGGTCATCTCGTTCTCGTCCACGAGCACGACCTTGTCGGAAAAGGCCTTGTCGTTGCCGATGCGCCGATCGCCGCGGAAGACCTTGTCGAGCAGCAGGCCGATATCCTGGAACACCGTGTCGTACTCGGTGTGCATGATGCGCAGATACTCCCCGCGCAGGCCCTGGGAGAAGCGGTCGAGCATCATCGGCGAGGCCAGATAGTTCGCCATCCAGCGATAGCGGAACATGGCCTTGATGTTGCGCGGCTTGATGATGAAC
Source organism: Oscillospiraceae bacterium (assembly GCA_902766405.1). Taxonomy (GTDB): domain Bacteria; phylum Bacillota; class Clostridia; order Oscillospirales; family Oscillospiraceae; genus Limivicinus. The sequence goes on along the minus strand of CACXDT010000149.1, from coordinate 4,551 downwards.
TTGGCAAGCACCGTCATCGTGCCGAGCCAGCGCCAGTAGTCGTACAGCGTGTCGGTCACGCCGCGCCACTCGCGGCGGTTGCGGACGCGGCCGGCGGTGTAAAAGCGGCCGAGGTTTTCAGCCCCGATACGGGTATCCTCCATCAGACGGCACCTCCTCTGATCTTTTTGATCTCAATGCTCTCGACAAAGGCCTGGACGCGCGTGCGCATCTGGCCGGACGAGCCGATCGTATACGGCCGGTCGACCGACAGCACCGGGCGGCCGTACTCCTCGTGCAGGATGTGCGAGCCGAGCATGCGCTCGTAGGCCCAAGGGTCGCAGAACTTCATCTGCTGGTAGATGATACCGTCGGCGCCGTACTCGGCGGCGAGCGCGTCGACATAGACGCGGCGGCCGTCCATCGTGGGCGTGTCCATCATGCGCGGGCACTGGCAGCGCTGCATATAGACGCGGCAGATCTGCGTCAGAGCGTCCTCGTCCTCGCTCAGGACGATCGGGTCGCGGCCGGGCAGCGAGCCGTAGCAGAAGCGGTCGGCGCAGACGTAAGCCCCGGCGTCCTCGACGAGCTTGATAAAGTCGGTGTCGTCGACCTCCGAGCCGACGACGAGCACGCGGGCGCGGATCTCGCTCTCTTCCATGGGCTCGCGCGTGCGCAGCTCCGCGAGCGTCTCCTCTAACTTTTCGATCAGCAGGTCCTTCGGGGCGACGTAGGTCGCAAGCGTCAGGACGTGGAACTCATAGCCGGTGATCGCCGGGCGGGGGCCCTTGCGGTACTCGCCGATCGTGCAGATCAGCGCGCAGATACGGTTGTGTTCGGCGACGGCCTGGCGGATCGCGGCGTCGGAGACATCGATGCCGTAGCGCTCGTGCAGGGGCTTGAGGATGTGGTTGCGGCACTGCAGCACATAGAGGTTGAGCCCGTTGTCGTCGGACTTCATCGGGATCTCCATGTATTCGTAGAAGAACTTCTCCTTGTCGGCCGCGACGGCGTTCAAAAGCTCCATGTTCTCGATGCATCGGTTCATCATCGTGCAGCCGTCGGGCGTGATCATCGCGTCGAGGAAGTTGTAGCCGCCCTCGACCGCGCGCTCGAGCAGCGAGCGGCTGTACTCGCACAGGAAGTTCGTCAGATAATAGGTGCCGATCTCGGTCGAGCCGGTGTTCGGCGCGCGCAGACGGGCCGAGAAGACGCCGGGCAGATTCAGCAGCGGCTCGGGCACGTTTTCGCAGGTGTAGCCCACGCAGATGCGGCCCTGCTCCTGGGCCTGCCGGACAAGCTCGTTATTGGCGTTCTGCAGAAGATTTTCAAAGTAGATCAGATGCTTTAGATCCTTCATTCTGTAGCTCCTTACGGTCATTCGCTTCAAGGGTGTGTTGCAAAATGTGAGAAATCTTGCAAAATCCGGATATTGCCGTAGGGGAGGGGCTTGTCCCCTCCCGGCAGCAAACGGTATCATTCCGGGAGAAATGCCCGGCGAATTCGTAGGTTGTACGAATTCGCTGAACATTTCACTTGTAAATACGCTTGCGCGCCGGGCGGGGCAAAGCCACCGCCCCTACGGTAGAACCTTTGTCTGCGCAGCTAATGCGCCTTTTCACAGCACGCCCTTTTGCTATATTCAGGTTTACTTTCCGGCGAGCTTTTTTCTGACGATTTTGACCTCTCTCGCGGCGGTGTACTTGCCGATCGCGGCGATCTTCTGCTCGGCGGTGATCATGTTGGAGCACTCCGGGCGGATGCGCTTGAGGTGGATGGCGTCAAATTCGCACTTGGTGGTGCAGATGCCGCAGCCGATGCACTTGTTCTGATCGACGACGCTGCGCCCGCAGCTCAGGCAGCGGGAGGCCTCGGCCTTGATCTGCTCTTCGGTGAAGGTCCTGCGCTCGTCGCGCATCGTGAGCACCTTGTCGGGGTCGGCCTCGACCTTGGCGCGCGAGGGCTTGCGGATCTTCTCGGGCGGGAGGACGATGTTCGATTTGTCGAGCTCCTTGAACAGGCGGCGGTTGCGGTGGATGGTCAGGCTCTGGCCCTCGTTGACAAAGCGGTGCAGGGACACGGCGCCCTCGCGGCCGTTGGCGATCGCGTCGATCGTGTACATCGGGCCGGTGGCGATGTCGCCGCCGACGAAGATATCGGGCTCGGCGGTCTGGAAGGTGAGCTTGTCGCAGGCAATCAGACGGCCGTCCTTCGCCTCGACCTTGCTGCCGTCGAAAATGCCGCAATACTCAGAGCGCTGGCCGATCGAGACGATGACGTTTTTGCACTCAACAACGACCGTGTCGTTGTCGTCATAGATCGGGGCAAAGCGGCCCTGGGCGTCGCGCACGCGCAGGCAGCGTTTGAACTCCACGCCGGTGACCTTGCCGTCCTCGCCGAGGATGCGCTTCGGGCCCCAGCCGTTGTTGATCTGCACGCCGTCTTCAATGCCGGCGTTCTTCTCCTCGGGGACGGTGGGCATATCGTCAAACTGCTCGAGGCAGTAGATGCTGACGGTGCCGTCGCCGAGACGGCGGGCCGTGCGGGCCGCATCGATGGCCGCGTTGCCGCCGCCGATGACGAGCGTGTCGCCCTTGAGCTTCGGCGCCTTGCCGCCGTTGACCTCGCGCAGGAAGTCCAGACTGCCGCGCACACCCTTGAGCTCCTCGCCCTCGACATTGAGCTTGAGCGCCTTCTGCAGGCCGACGGCCACATAGAAGGCCTTGAAGCCCTGCGCGCGCAGCTCGTCGAGCGTCACGTCGCGGCCGACCTCGACGCCGCACTTAAATTCAACGCCCATCTCGCGCAGCACGTCGATCTCGGAGCGGACGACGTCCTTTTCCACGCGGAAGGAGGGCATGCCGTTGACCATCATGCCGCCGGGCTCTTGCTCGCGCTCGAACACGACGGGCTTATAGCCCTCGAGGGCCAGGAAGTAGGCGCAGCTCAGACCGGCGGGGCCGCCGCCGATGATCGCGATTTTCTGGTCAAAGGGGGCGCGGGTGCAGGAATTCATCGGCGGGATATAGCGGTGCTCGGCCTTCCTATCCTGCTCGGCGATGAACTTCTTGATCTCATCGATGCTCAGCGCCTCGTCGACCGTGCCGCGGGTGCAGGCGTCCTCGCAGTACTTGCGGCAGATCGAGCCGCAGACCGCCGGGAAGGGGTTATCCTTCTTGATGAGGGCCAGCGCGTCCTTATAGCGGCCGTTCGAGGCCATGTTGATATAGCCCTGAATGGCGATATGGGCCGGGCAGGCAACCTTGCAGGGGGCCGTGCCGGTCGGATAAGTCTGGATCGAGCCGATGTCGTTGCGGTAATTCTTGTTCCATTTGGCCTCGCTCCAGGGGTTGTCGTCGGGGAGCTCCTGCTTGGGATACTCGATCGGGCCCTGTGGCGTGCAGAGCTTCTGGCCCAGGCGGACGGCCCCGGCGGGGCAGGTCTCGACGCACTTGCCGCAGGCGACGCACTTTTCAGGATCGGTCTCGGCCGCGTAGGCGCTGCGCGAGAGGTTCGGCGTGTTGAAGAGCTGCGAGGTGCGCAGCGCGTTGCAGATGCCGATCGCGCAGTTGCAGATCGCGAAGATCTTGTTGTTGCCGTCGATGTTCGTCACCTGGTGGACATAGCCGCGGTCCTCGGCCTTCTGGAGGATCTCCATGGCCTCTTCATAGGTGATATCGCGGCCGTGGCCGGTCTCGCGGCAGTAGTCGGCAAAGTCGCCGACGCCGATGCACCAGTCGGCCTCGATATCGCCGGAGCCCTCGTTGCGCATGCGCTGCTGCTTGCGGCAGGAGCACACCGACACGCCGAGATGGCCCTCATACTTTTTCAGCCAGTAGGAGATATGCTCGATATCGAGCGATTGGGTCGTGGCCGGGATGGCCTTTTCGACCGGGATGACGTGCATGCCGATACCGGCGCCTCCGGGCGGGACGAACTGGGTGATGCCGGCCACGGGCATATAGGCCATGTTGTTGAAGAAATCGGGGATTTCGGGGAACATTTCGGCGTGGCCGGGCTTGATCATCATCAGCTCGGCCGAGCCGGGGACAAACATATCCAGCACCCAGCGCTTCTCGTGGCCGGGGTTCTTGCCGTCGAGGTTTTCCCAGTGGTACTCGATCAGGCTGTCCTCGCTCAGGGCCTGCAGCGCCTTCTCCACGCGCTCGCCGCTGAGCTTGGGGTTGCGCTTCTTCATCTCCGCGAGGGTCTGCGGCACGCGCCGCACCTTGAAGCTGAGCGCCACGTCGAGCGCGTCGTCCATGGTCTGCGTATCGTACATCTTCTCGGTATATCTGAGCGCCGCGTTGATGCCGATGTATTCGGGCGAATCGGTCGTCAGCTTCACGGCTCCGAGAATGACGGGGACGCGATCCGTGACCATTTTGCCGAGCTTCAGGATTTTTTCGTCTCTTGTCATTTGCCTCTCTCCTTCTTTCATGATGATTGTATAAAGAATGTAAATGCTTACAACGGTATGACTACGAATCTGCCACGGCGATTTCTTTAATAATATACTCATTGCCGGTCTCGAGCCAGGTGTTCTCGCTGTGGCAATAGGGGCAGATTTTG
>CACXDT010000148.1 GCA_902766405.1 Oscillospiraceae bacterium | reverse complement strand
CCATTGCCGAAGACATTTTTCGCGTCAGACACGATAAAGAAGGCGTGCTCGTCGATCGCGCGGACCATGCGGCGCATATCGGGGATCTGCGTGCGCTTGACGACGCACATGATGATATGCTTCTTTGTGCGCGAATAGGCGCCCTCCCCTTCCAGGATCGTGACGCCGCGGTGGACGCGCCCGTCGATGATCTCGTGGATCAGCGCCTCGCTGTTGTCGCTGATGATATAGCAGATGCAGGAGTTGTCGATGCCGTAGAGGATCAGGTCGATGACCTTGGAGACGACATACATGCCGATCAGGGAGTACATGGCGCTGGCGTACTGGTCAAGGATCAGCGCGTAGGCAACAACGATAGCGCCGTCGATCAGCAGCATCATCGTGCCGAAGTTGATCTGGCTGAAGCGCTGGCGCAGGAACTTGATGACAATGTCCGCGCCGCCGGTCGTGGCCCCGACTGAATAGATAATACCAAGGCCCGCGCCCTTGATGACGCCGCCGATGATCGCGCCCAGCATCGGGTCAAGCGTCGCCACGACGCCCGTGGCCGCGAGCATGTCCACGAGGAAGGAAGAAATGTACGTTCCGGCCAGCGAACCGACCAGAAAGCCGAGACCAAAGTGCTTCCAGGCGACCAGAAACAGCGGGATGTTCAGCACCATGTTCGTCACGCCGACGGGCAGACCCGTCAGCCGATTGATGATCATTGAAATACCGACGCAGCCGCCCGCGACGATGTGATTCGGATACATGAAGAACTGGAAACCGACGGCATAGATCACCGTTCCCACGAGGATCGTGAGATATTTCTTCACGAGCTGCGGAACCGTCAGGTTTTGGGTAAGCGCGGGCTTTGACATAGGAACGCCTTCTTTATGATATATTTTTTATCAGGCTCGTTCTTGTGCAAAGGGCTATTCGATCAGGCTGATCTGCTGCTCCTCCCGATCCTCGCTCTTTAACAGCGCACCGGCGGCGGGGATGCTGCGGACGCGGTAGCGCGTGACGTTCTGAATGCCGGTCTCGGTCAGAGGGCAGGCCCGGGTCACGCTGCGGCGGGGCTTCAGGTTCATGACCGCAACGCCCTGGGTATTGCGCGTGGTCTTGACGGCCAGCAGCGAGGTATTCACGACTGCACAGCGATCGTCACTTGAGAAAACAGCCAGATCGACCTCGTCGCGCAGCGACAGCGCGGCCACGACCGGGCTCTTGTCCGAGCAGGCGTTGAGCAGCTTTTTGCGGTTGGTCTTGGTGTTGTACGCTTCAAGCGCCACGCGCGCGATCTTGCCGTTTTCAAACACAAACAATAGATTGCCGCGATAGTCGCCGGGGTCGAACATGGCGATGACATTCTCGCCCTCGTCCATCTGCAGCTTCGTCGGCAGATAGACGCCGAGGACCGAGGCCTTGGTCTCTTCAAAATCGGAAACCCTGGCCTTGTACATCTGCTGATGGTCGGTGAGGAAGAGGAGCTCTCCCCTGTTCTCGACCTCGAAGGCCGTTTTCAGGGCGTCTCCCTCTTTATACTTCTGTTCGCTGCTCATGCGCAGCGACTGGGCGGTAATCTTTTTGAAATACCCCTGCCGCGAGAGGAAGACCGTCACCTGGTAGTCGGGAATGTGATCCTCCTCGACAAACTCTTCGATCTCATCGGCGTAGACGATGCCGGTCTTGCGCGCCGACGGGTACTTTTTGTTGATCTGCCTGAGCTCGTCGATGATGATGCTCTTGATCTTGCGGCGGCTGTTGAGGATGGCCTCGAGCTCGGCGATCTCCTGCTCGAGCTTCTCGGTCTCGGCCGTGCGCGTGAGGATATACTCGCGGTTGATGTTGCGCAGCTTGATCTCGGCCACATACTCGGCCTGGATCTGGTCGATGCCGAAGCCCATCATCAGGTTGGGCACGACCTCGCTCTCAAGCTCGGTCTCGCGGATGATGGCGATGGCCTTGTCGATATCGAGCAGGATCTTGCCGAGACCCTGCAGCAGATGCAGCCGATCCTGTTTTTTGTGAAGGTCAAAGAACACGCGGCGGCGGATGCTCTCCATGCGCCAGGCCGTCCACTCCTCCAGAATCTCGCGCACGCCCATCACGCGGGGATTTCCGGCCACGAGAATATTGAAATTGCAGGGGAAGGGATCCTGCAGCGGCGTCAGCTTGAAGAGCTTTTGCATCAGCTTGTCGGGGTCGGTGCCGCGCTTGAGGTCAATCGCGAGCTTCAGACCGGAGAGGTCAGTCTCGTCGCGCATGTCGTTGATCTCGCGGATCTTGCCGGTTTTGATCAGGTCGGCGACCTTGTCGATGATGGCCTCGGAGGTCGTGGTATAGGGGATTTCGTAGATCTCGATCAGGTTCTCTTTGTCGACATAGCGCCAGCGGGCGCGCACCTTGAAGCTGCCGCGGCCCGTGCGGTAGATCGTCTCGATCTCCTTGCGGTCATAGATCAGCTCGCCGCCGGTGGGAAAATCCGGCGCCGGGAGCGTGGAAAAGAGGTCGCAGTCCGGATCCTTGAGGAAGTTGATCGTCGTCTCGCAGACCTCGTTAAGGTTGAAGCCGCAGATCGCGCTGGCCATACCGGCCGCAATGCCGCTGTTGGCGGAAACGAGTACATTCGGGAAGGCCGTCGGCAGCAGGGAGGGCTCCTTCATGCTGCCGTCGTAGTTGTCGACGAAATCCACGGTGTCCTTGTCGATGTCGCGAAAGACCTCGTTGCAGATCGCCGCGAGCTTCGCCTCGGTATAGCGCGAGGCCGCATAGGACATATCGCGCGAATAGACCTTGCCAAAGTTGCCCTTCGAGTCGACAAAAGGGGTCAGCAGTGCTTCACAGCCCGTGGAGAGGCGCACCATCGTCTCGTAGATGGCGGCGTCGCCGTGGGGATTGAGGCGCATGGTCTGGCCGACGATGTTGGCGCTCTTCGTGCGGCTGCCGCTGAGGAGCCCCATCTTGTACATCGTAAAGAGCAGCTTGCGGTGCGAGGGCTTGAAGCCGTCGATCTCCGGGATCGCGCGGGAGATGATGACGCTCATGGCATAGGGCATGAAATTGGTCTCCAGCGTCTCGGTGATCGGCTG
>CACXDT010000147.1 GCA_902766405.1 Oscillospiraceae bacterium | reverse complement strand
CCCATGGGGCAGGGGAGCAATCCGCAGAACGAACAGCGGCCCCGCAATGACGATCCCAAGCAGCCGCCCAAGCCCGCAAAGCGCAAATTCCTTGACAATTACTGCATCGACCTGACCGAGCGCGCCAGACAGGGCAAGCTCGACGCCATGGTCGGGCGCGAGGAGGAGCTGGAGCGCGTGATCCAGATCCTCAACCGCCGCCAGAAGAACAATCCCTGCCTGATCGGTGAGCCCGGCGTAGGCAAGACCGCCATCGCCGAGGGCCTGGCCCAGCGCATCGCCATGGGGAGCGTCCCCTACAAGCTGCAGAATAAGCAGGTCTTCCTGCTTGACCTGACCGCGCTGGTGGCGGGGACGCAGTTTCGCGGCCAGTTTGAGAGCCGCATGAAGGGCCTGATCGAGGAGGTACGCCGCCAGGGCAACATCATCCTCGTGATCGACGAGGTGCACAGCATCGTCGGCGCCGGCGATGCCGAGGGCAGCATGAACGCGGCCAACATCCTCAAGCCCGCGCTCTCGCGCGGCGAGATCCAGGTCATCGGCGCCACGACCTTCGCCGAATACCGCAAGCATATCGAGAAGGATTCCGCGCTGGAGCGCCGCTTCCAGCCCGTCACGGTGGGGGAGCCCTCCATCGAGGACAGCGTGCGGATCCTCAGGGGCATCGCCCATTACTACGAGGACTACCACGGCGTAACGATCTCCGACGAGATGTGCCGCAAGGCCGTCGTCATGAGCGAGCGCTACATCACCGACCGCTTCCTGCCCGATAAGGCCATCGACCTGATCGACGAGGCCTGCTCGGACGTGAATCTGAAGGACGCCGGTATCCGCCAGCGGATGCTGGACGAAAAGGAGCTCGCGGATATCCGCTATGAGCGCGACGGCCTGATGTCCGCCGACACGGCCGACGGCCAGCCCCTGACGAATGAGCAGCTCGACGAGCGCTATGCCCGGATCGCCAAGCTGCGCAGCCGCGAGATCCAGCTCGAAGGGGAGCTCAATACGATCAAGGCCGCGCCGCGTCCGGCTCTGACGGAGGAAAATCTGGCCCGCATCATCGAGCTGTGGACCAAGATCCCGGCCTCGACGATCCGCGAGGACGAGTATGAGCGCCTGGCTAAGCTCGATCAGCGGCTCAAGGCCCACATCGTCGGCCAGGACGAGGCCGTCAACACCGTATGCGCGGCCATCCGGCGCAGCCGCGTCGGCCTGCAGGTCAAGCGCAAGCCCGTCAGCTTCATTTTTGTCGGCGGCACCGGCGTCGGTAAGACCGAGCTCGTCAAGCGTCTCGCCGAGGATATGTTCGATTCTCCCGAGAGCCTGATCCGCCTCGATATGTCCGAATTCATGGAGAAATTTGCGGTCTCCCGTCTGATCGGCTCGCCCCCGGGCTATGTCGGCTATGACGAGGCCGGACAGCTCACCGAAAAGATCCGGCGCAAGCCCTACAGCGTGGTGCTCTTCGACGAGATCGAGAAGGCGCATCCGGATGTGATGAACATCCTGCTGCAGATCCTCGACGACGGGCGCATCACCGACGCGCAGGGGCGCACCGTGAATTTTGAGAATACCGTCATCATCATGACGACCAACGCCGGCAGCAACAGCAAAACCGGCAGCGTGGGCTTTGGCGGCACGCTCAGCGACATGAGCCGCGAGCGCGTCATGAAGGCGCTCGGCGAGTTCCTGCGCCCTGAGTTCATCAACCGCGTGGACGAGGTCGTATGCTTCAACCAGCTCAGCGAGGCGAACTTCCGCGATATCGCGACGCTGATGCTCACAGAGCTCCGCGATCTGATGGCCCAGAAGGGGATCGCGCTCCGCTGGGACGACAGTCTGCTGGATTATCTGGTTCGCGAGGCCTACTCGGTCACCTATGGTGCGCGCAAGCTGCGCCGCACGATCCAGAAGCAGGTCGAGGATGTGCTGGCCGAGATGATCGTAAACAACCACGGCAAGCCCATGACCGAGATCGCCCTGTCGGTCGGGGAAAACAACGCGCTGATCTGCAGGGAGCCGGCATGAGAAAAACCAGGCTCCGGCTGCAATATAACGCCCCGGTTGTACTCACCTTTGCGCTGATATCTCTCGGGGCGCTGCTCCTGGGCGGCTTCACCGGCGGCAGGAGCACACAGCAGCTCTTCTGCGTCTACCGCTCCTCGCTGGCCGACCCGCTGACCTATCCCCGCTTTTTCCTGCATGTGCTGGGACACACCAGTTATGCCCACTATCTCGGGAATATGATGATGATTCTGGTCGTCGGCCCGCCGCTCGAGGAAAAGTACGGCAGCCGGAACCTGCTGTGGTCGATCCTGCTGACGGCGCTGGTCGCCGGCCTTGTCCAGTGGCTGTTTTTCCCCGGCACAGCGCTGCTGGGCGCATCGGGCATTGTGTTCATGATGATCGTGATGTCCTCGCTCTCAGGCATGCGTGACGGCCGCATCCCGATCACACTGATCCTGGTATTCGCGCTGTATGTCGGCGGCGAGGTCGTCGACGGCCTTGTCCTCCGCGATGACGTGTCGCAGTTGACCCATGTCATCGGCGGCATCTGCGGCGCGCTGCTGGGATTAAGTATGCAAAAATAGAGTTGAGATGAAAGAAGCTTTACTGATCAGCGCCTGCTTTCTCGGCAGGCGCTGCAAATATGACGGCGGGAGCAACCTCCTGCCCCGGGAGCTGCTTGAGCGGCTGCGAGCGCGCTATCGCCTGATCCCGGTCTGTCCCGAGACCGCGGGGCATCTGCCGGTTCCCCGCGAGCCAAGTGAACGCCGCAACGGCGGCGTCTACGGTCGTGATGGGGCCGATGTTACCGCGCAATACGAGCGCGGCGCGCAGACGGCCCTCGCGCTGTGCGAGCGCTTCGGCTGTCGGAAGGCCCTGCTGAAGGACCGCAGCCCCAGCTGCGGCGTCGGCGCGGTCTACGACGGGACCTTCAGCCACACAACAGTCCCCGGCGACGGCTGGACCGCCGAACAGCTCCGCGCACGCGGTGTCGCCCTGTATGGCGAGAGCACGGCGGAGGCGCTGCTTGCGTAGGGGCCGACGCGGGGGATGACCTTTGAAATGTTCCCAATATGCCGTAGGGGCGGCAATCTGCCGCCCGCGCACAGAAACGTAATATAATACATGAAAAGTTGGACAAATTCGTATCATCACACGAAATCGCCCAACTTTTTTCGCACATATTAGATTGTGCCGCGCGGGCGGCTAGCCGCCCCTACGGGTATTGGAACGGCGTTTACCGGGAACACGGCGATTTGCAGCCCTGCCATTTTTCCGCGCGGACAGGCAAAGTCTGGCGGCGTTAAAAATACAGCAAAGACCTTGACGAAAGACCGGGATTCCTGTAAAAAATAAGAGGGGCTGTGAAAAAAGTCCGTTTCGGCCGTAGGGGCGCTTCACGAAGCGCCCGTG
>CACXDT010000146.1 GCA_902766405.1 Oscillospiraceae bacterium | reverse complement strand
GTCCTGCCCTCCAACGAGGGCCGCGGCTATGTGCTGCGCCGTCTGCTGCGCCGCGCTGCCCGCCACGGCAAGCTGCTCGGCGTCAACGAGCCCTTCCTGTTCGAGGTCGTCGATACCGTTGTACACGAAAACGAATTCCAGTACCCCGAGCTCCGCGAGAAGCAGGCCTATATCACCAAGGTCATCAAGACCGAGGAAGAGAACTTTGCCCGCACGATCGACGCCGGTATGAAGATCTTCTCCGAGCTGCTTGATGCGCACAAGCGCAAGGGCGAGACCGTCTTTTCCGGCGAGGACGCCTTCAAGCTCTACGACACCTACGGCTTCCCCGTGGATCTGACGGTCGAGATGTGCGCTGACGAGGGCATGAGCGTCGACGAGGACGGCTTCAAGGCCTTCATGGAGGAGCAGCGCGTCCGCGCCCGCAAGGCGCGCGAGGCGCTGGGCGACCTCGGCTGGGCCGGCGTTGAGTTCGGCAAGGAGATCCCCGACACGGTGTTTACCGGCTACGACCACACCACAGACACCGGAACGGTCATGGCCATGGTCTCGGAGGACGAGCTCCAGACCGAGATCGGCGCGGGCGTCGAGGGCATCATCGTGCTGGATAAGACTCCGTTTTATGCCGAGATGGGCGGCCAGGTGGCCGACCACGGCACGATCCGCTGCGGCGAGAGTGAGTTTACCGTCACCGACGTGCAGAAGAACAAGGGCGGCAAGTATATGCACTACGGCGTGGTTAAATCCGGCACCTTCTCCGTGGGCGACAAGGTGACCGCGAGCATCGACCTGACGCGCCGCCGCGCGATCTGCCGCAGCCACTCCGCGGCCCACCTGCTGCAGAAGGCTTTGCAGACGGTTCTGGGCGAGCATGTCCACCAGGCCGGCTCCCGCAACGACCCCGACAAGCTGCGCTTTGACTTTACGCACTTCTCCGCCGTCACGCCGGAGGAGCTCGCTAAGATCGAATGGCTGGTCAACCGCGCGGTTCTGGCCGGCGGCGATGTTGTGACCGAGGTCATGAGTCTCGACGAGGCCAGGAAGCTCGGCGCGATGGCCCTGTTTGGCGAGAAGTACGGCGACCGGGTGCGCGTTGTCCGCATGAAGGACGAAAACGGCGAGGATTACTCCATGGAATTCTGCGGCGGCACCCATGTGCCCAACACGGCCATGGTCGGCGCCTTCCACATTGTCAGTGAGGGCAGCGTCGCCTCCGGCGTGCGCCGTATCGAAGCCATCACGGGGCGCGAGAGTCTGAACACGATCACGACCATGCGCAAGTCGCTCGATGATATGGCGTCTCTGCTTAAGGCAAAGCCTGAGGAGCTTTCCACTCGCATTATGGCCCATCTGAATGAATTGAAGGAGCTCAAAAAGTCCCTGCAGCATTTCCAGGACAAGGAGCTGCTCAATGAGGCCGGCCGTCAGCTGGCATCGGCCCGTGTGCTGGGCGATCTCCGACTGGTAAAGCTCTCCCTGGAGAATGTCAGCGTCGACGATTTGCGCAAGATCGGCGACTTCCTCAAAGATAAGGAGCAGAACCTTGTGGCCGTGCTCTCCACGGTCAACGGCGGGAAGCTGAGCCTGCTGGCTGTCTGCGGCAAGGGCGCGATCGCCAAGGGCGTCAAGGCCGGTGACATCATCAAGACCATTGCCCCGATCGTCGGCGGCCGCGGCGGCGGCAAGCCCGACTCCGCCATGGGCGGCGGCAGCGACCTCAGCAAGCTCGGCGATGCCATGGACGCGGTCGAGCCTTTCGTGAGCGGCAAGCTTTGATCCATCAACACGGAGGTAATGAAAATGGCAGACAATTGCCTGTTTTGCAAAATTATCGCCGGGGAGATCCCGAGCACCAAGGTGTATGAGGACGAACACGTCTTCGCCTTCCGTGACATCAATCCCCAGGCTCCGGTTCACATTTTGGTCGTGCCGAAGGCGCATATTGCATGCGCGGCTGATATCAATGCCGAAAACTCTCTGGCTGTGGCCCGCTGCTTCGAGGCTATTGCCAAAATCGCGAAGGCGGAGGGGCTTGATACCGGATACCGCGTCATCAATAACTGCGGGGAGGACGGCGGCCAGACGGTCATGCATCTGCATTTCCATCTGCTCGGCGGTGAGAAGCTCAGCGAAAAGATGCTATAAGGCAACACCGCATAATTCGGCGAGAGCGAATCCTGAGAAAATTTGGGTTCTGATGATGGCACTTTTTCGCAGAAATACTTTGTGTATTGCAAGAAAAAGTGACGAAATCAGGGCACAAATTTTCCAGGAGGCGCC
>CACXDT010000145.1 GCA_902766405.1 Oscillospiraceae bacterium | reverse complement strand
TTCGGGTGCAGGGTCTTCATGCTGTCGATGAAGTCGCTGGCGAATTCCAGGGATTTGTCCCCGTCGCCCACGGCCCCCTTCTGCTGCAGCTTCGCCTTGAGCTTTGCCCGCTTCTTCTCGCTCTTGCAGGCCCCGGAGAGCATGGGCCCCACGATCATGGTCAAGAGCCGCGCTTTCAGCTTTCCGCCCTGGTCCAGGTCGGAGGAACCGATAAAGCCGTGGTCGATGTGCACGCGCTTACGCTGGATCAGCAATCCGACAAAGCTGCCGCCGAGGGACGAGCCGTAGGCCCCGTCCACGCGCCCGCCGTGGTTTTTCACGATGTATGCCTCGATCTTCTCCGTCACCGTCAGCATGTCGGTGAATACAACATTCGGGTCGCCCTCGAAGCCGTCGTAGTTGACGGCAATGATGTGATATTTCTCCGCGAGATCGTCCACCACGTTCTTGAAGTTCAGCTGCCAGGTGCAGGCCGTGCCGGGGAGCAGCAGCAGCGTCCTGCCGCTCTGATTTCCAAATTCCCTGAAATCCATAGGGTTTATCGCGCCTCTTTCAAGATCGACTGTCCTCAAAATAATTAGATTTAGCTAACTTGTGCCGATTAAAAAACGCCCCGCCCATAAGTTAGTTATATCTACCTCTATTATATTCCTCTTTGAGAATATTGCAAGTCAATTTTGTGTGAAGTGTGCCAGGCCGACCAGGATGCGGCTATGTATCTCTGCCCCGGATCGACAGCGCTGTGGCATCTAAACGATGCGATCCATGACCGCCACCATGGTTTCAAGATATCCTTCGTAAATGCTCATTTTGATCTCTTCCCCGGTCGCAACAGTTGTATTCTTACTATAGCACAAGAATATGTCGGGAACTTGACAGAGTGATAAACAGACATCAACTACTTTTTTGCCGTCTGGATTGCCGTTGATTCAATCTCTGTTTAAGGTTTGCCTGTATAATGAGGCCATCAAATGGGCGAGAGACCCAGGGAGGCAGATGGTTATGAAACGTATTATTGCTTTGATGCTCACAATCATGATGTTCACTTGCGTTGTCGGCGCTTTCGCCGAGGGGAACGGCCAGCCGCCCGAGCCGCCCGCCGGCGCTATGGGCCAACCGCCCGAGGGCATGGGCGAACCGCCGCAGGGCGGCAAGCCCCCGCAGGGCGGCCCCGGCATGGGCGAACCCCCGCAGGGCGGCCCCGGCGACGCGCCGGGCGGACAGCAGAATGAGGTCGAGGGGCAGCTCGGCTCCTGGTCGCTGGGCGGCACCGATGCCGATTCCGTCGGCGGCGGCGACTACGCCTACGACGCCGCGCTGTACGTCACCTCTGACGGCATCGACGAGGAGAAGTCCGCCACGGAGCGCATCGCCTCCGGCGAATACGACGCGACCGGCGCGTCCGGCATCGTCATCGACGACAGTACATCCGGCCACAACGGCATACTCGTCGTGGACGCGGATTACACCGTCACCGGCGCGACCATCGACATGCTGACCGACGCCGACGGCACCGATACCTGCGATTTCTCCGGCAAGGGCACCGCGATTGCGGCCTTCGGCAGCGGCGCGAACGTCACCGTCGAGGATTCCACGATCCACACCTCCGGCGTGGCCACCATGCCGATCTTCGCCGACGAAGGCGCAACGGTGACCTTCAGGAACAGCTCCCTACAGTCGGACGGTGGTACGCTAAGCGCAGACTACCTGAACACGCCTTCCCAGACGCTGATGGTTGCCCCACCGTGGATCCTCGGCATCATGGGCAATGCCAGAGGTTCCAACATGATGGGCAGGGACACTACCACGAACGTGATCGATAGCGAGACCTCCGCCGGCGCGTGGGCAGTATTGTCCACCGATGCGGGCGACGACATGTATCTGAACGTCTATAACAGCAGCCTGACGCTGAACAATGCCGATGAGAGCGCTGCGGCACCCCTGCAGGCCGAGAGTGGGCAGATCAGCGAAACGCTGGACAACCCTTATACTGTCAACTACGGCTCCGGCTATGGCACCTATGTCATCGGACGGGCTGTGGAGACCTTCGCCGGTGCGGAAATCAATGTGGGCACCTACGCCACCATCTTCACCGGCGGCAGCGCC